>DATLZG010000380.1:0-3123 GCA_035574095.1 Burkholderiaceae bacterium
GTAGCCGCAGCCGGTGCCGATCTCCAACACCCTCATTTCCTTGCCATCGGCTCGTCCCGCGAGCGCGAGTTCGACGGTACGCGCCACCACGTACGGTTGCGAAATCGTCTGGCCGTGACCGATCGGCAACGCGCTGTCCTCGTAGGCACGGCTCGCCAGCGCCGAATCGACGAAGGCATGCCGTGGCACGACTGCCATCGCCTCGAGCACCCGCGGGTCGCGGATGCCCGCATCACGCAGCCGCGCCACCATCCGCTCGCGAACGCGCGCGGAAGCGAGCCCGGTGTCGGCTGCTGCCAGCTTCATTGCTCCTGCAGCCAGCGCGCGACGAGCGGCAATTGTCCGACATGCGTCAGGTCGATCTGCAGCGGCGTTACCGAAACGTACCCGTTGGCGGTGGCATGAAAGTCCGTCCCCTCGCCGGCGTCCTTCGCCAGCCCCGAGGGGCCGACCCAGTAGATCGTTTCGCCGCGCGGGCTTTGCGCGCGGATCACCGGCTCCGACGGATGGCGCTTGCCGAGCCGCGTGCAGCGGATGCCGCGAATCTGGTCGCGCGGGAGATTCGGAATGTTGACGTTGAGCAGGCATGGCTCCGGCAGCGGCCGCTCGGCCAGGCGGCCGACGATTTCGCCGGCGATCGCCGCGGCGGCGTCGAGATGGCGATGGCCCTTCTCCACCAGCGAAAACGCGATCGACGGTATGCCGAGCACGAAGCCCTCCATCGCCGCGGCGACGGTGCCGGAGTAAATCGTGTCGTCGCCCATGTTCTGGCCGTCGTTGATGCCGGACACGACCAGATCGGGCCGCTCGTCGAGCAATCCGGTGAGCGCGATGTGTACGCAGTCGGTCGGCGTGCCGTTGACGAACAGAAAGCCGTTGGCGCCCCGCTGGACAGAAAGTGGGCGGCTGAGCGTCAGCGAGTTGCTGGCGCCGCTGTGGTTCTGCTCCGGCGCAATGACGAACACCTCGCCGAACGGCCGCACTGCCGCGACCAGCGCCGCGAGGCCGGGCGACAGGTAACCGTCGTCGTTCGAAACCAGAATGCGCATAGAAAAAAGCCGGTGGCGCGTCGCGCTCACCGGCCTTACGTGTTCCTTGGTCGGGGCGGCGGGATTCGAACTCGCGACCCCTTGCACCCCATGCAAGTGCGCTACCAGGCTGCGCTACGCCCCGAACGCCGCGCATTGTACACAGGCACTCGCTCACCGCGGCAGCAGCAATGCCCTGATCGCCTCCAGCTCAGCGCGCAGCGCAGCGCTGTCGATCGACGGCGCCGCGTCGCGCACGCGCTGGTCGTCGGCTTCGAGCCGGTTGCGCGCGCCGCTGATCGTGAAACGCTGCTCGTAGAGCAATTCGCGGATTCTGCGCACCAGCAGCACTTCGTGGTGCTGGTAATAACGCCGATTGCCGTTGCGCTTGATCGGGCGCAGCTGCGTGAACTCCTGTTCCCAGTAACGCAGCACGTGCGGTTTCACGCCGCACAACTCGCTCACTTCGCCGATCGTGAAGTAGCGCTTCGGCGGAATCGGAGGCAGTTTGTCCGGGCCGTCGGGTCGCTGCATTGGCACACTCGCTGATCGACCGCTGGCAGCGGCCGCACGCGCAATCAATGCACCTCGGGCGGCGTCACCGCGGACTTCAGCTTCTGGCTGGCGTGAAAGGTGACCACGCGGCGTGCGGTGATCGCGATTTCCTCGCCGGTCTTCGGATTGCGACCGGGGCGCTGCGGCTTATCGCGCAACAGGAAATTGCCGAACCCGGAGAGCTTCACCGACTCGCCACGCTCCAGCGCCAGGCGGATTTCGTCGAAGAAGCTGTCGACCATGTCCTTCGCTTCGCGCTTGTTCAATCCGAGCCGCTCGAACAGCGCGTCGGCGAGTTCGGCCTTGGTGACCGTGCGCGCGTTCTTCGCGCCAGTCGCCCTGTCGCGTGACCCGGCGGCGGGCAGTTCGGCGGACTTGAAAGCCGTCATTTCTAGCTTCGTTTGCATCGCCCCTAGTGCCGCAGCCGCGCTCCCAATCGCTCGCTCAAGCCGGCAACGAGGGCCGCCACGGCGCCGTCCGCATCAGTGTCGCTCAAGGTCTTCCGAGTATCTTGCAGAACACACCGGAAGGCAAGGCTCTTTTCTTTACTTAACAAGGCGTTAGCGGCTGCTTCGGCGACTTTGCTCGAATCGGCGACAGACGCGCGATAGACATCGAACAAACGTATGTCGCGCAGGCACGCGAGGCGCGCATCGGTCCGGGCGAGCGCGGCGACCGTGTCGAGCACACGCTGCATCGGAACGTCGGCGTCGATCCAGAACGCGACGTCGCGGAACACCGCCGGAAACTTCGGCACCGGTTCGAAGCGCGGCAGCCGCAATTCGCACAGCGGCTCGACATCGACCTCGAACAGCACCGGTGCGCGCGGCAGTTCGTACTTCTGTTGCCAGCGCGGGTGCAGTTCACCGATCCAGCCGGCCGCGCGGCCGTCGATCTCGACGCGCGCGCTGCGTCCGGGATGAAACGCCGGGTGCGCGGCGGCCGCGAAGCGCACGTCTTTGCCCTGCAGCAGCCGCTCCAGATCCCCTTTGACGTCGAAAAAATCGACTTCGCGTTTGGCCACACCCCACTGCTCGTCGTCCGCCGGTCCGTACGCGAGCGCGGCCAGCCGCTGCGGCTGGGCGATGCCGGCCACGGCGAGCGCGCCGTCGGGCTGCGCCGGATCGCGCAGGAACACGCGGCCGAGCTCGAATAGCCGAACGCGGCTCGCCTGCCGGTTCAAATTGAACTTCAGCGCCGCGACCAATCCACCGATCAGCGAGCTGCGCATCACCGCGTGCTGGCTGGCGATCGGATTGAGCACGGCGATCGGCGCCGCGTTGCCGGCGAAATCGGATTCCCAGGCCGGCTCCACGAAGGAAAAATTGATCAGCTCCTGATAGCCGGCCTGCGCCATCGCCAGCCGCAGCGCGTGCGGCGAGCGGCGCGTCTCGGGGCGCGCGCGCATTGTCGCGCGCGCCAGCGGCGGATGCGCGGTGATCCGCTCGAAACCCCACAGCCGCGCGACCTCTTCGATCAGGTCCTCTTCGATCTCCAGATCGAAGCGGTACGACGGCGGCGTGACCACGAACGTCTCGCC
>DATLZG010000381.1:0-2218 GCA_035574095.1 Burkholderiaceae bacterium
TCGCCTCGGTGTCGCGCGTCGCCAGCAGCCGTTGCGCGATTGCGTCGCGCAGATTCTGCAGACCGAGACCGGTCGCAGCGCTCACAAAAACGGCGCGGATCGTACCATAGGGGTCGTGCTCGACCGTCGGCGCGCAGCCGAGGCGATCGATCTTGTTGAAGACGAGCAACTGCGGCACGTGCGCCGCACCGATTTCGGCCAGCACGGCCTCCACCGCTTCGATCTGCGCCGCGCGCGTCGGCGCCGAAGCGTCGACGACGTGCAGCAGCAGATCGGCCTCGACCGACTCTTCCAACGTCGACTTGAACGCCGCCACCAGCTGATGCGGCAGGCCGCGAATGAACCCCACGGTGTCGGACAGTACGACCTCGCCCGCTCCTTCCAAGTAACAGCGCCGCACCGTCGTGTCCAGCGTCGCGAACAGCTGATCGGCAGCGAGTACCTGAGCGCGTGTCAGCGCGTTGAACAACGTCGATTTGCCGGCGTTCGTGTATCCGACCAGCGACACCGTGAACACGTCGCGCCGCGCACGCGCGCGCCGCTGCGTGCGGCGCTGGCGATGCAAGGTCTTCAAGCGCTCGCGCAGCAGCTTGACGCGGTGGCCGATCTGACGGCGATCGAGTTCGATTTGCTTTTCGCCCGGGCCGCCGGTCTTGCCCAATCCGCCGCGTTGCCGCTCCAGGTGCGTCCACCCGCGCACCAGCCGCGTCGACAGGTGTTCGAGCTGGGCGAGCTCGACCTGCAGCCGACCTTCACGGCTCTTCGCGCGCTGCGCGAAGATGGCGAGGATCAGCGCGGTGCGGTCGAGCACCGTTAGCTTCAGCTCGCGCTCCAGGTTGCGCTGCTGGGCCGGCGACAGCGCGACATCGAAGATCACCGTATCGGCGCCGCCCGCGCTCGCCGCAGCACGTAGCTCGTCGACCTTGCCGCGGCCGACGAAATAGGCTGGATCGGGGCGGTCACGCCGCGCCAGCACGCGGTCGACCACGCTGGCACCCGCGGACTCGGTCAGCTGCGCCAGTTCGTCGAGCGAATCCGGCGTCGACGACTCGGCGCCGCGATCGCGCAACGCGACGCCGACCACCAGCGCGCGTGCCGGCCCACCGGCACGGCGAATTTCGCCCACCGCCTCGTTCAGGTCGCTTGCTCCAGGTTCAGGTTGACCGGGCGCGCCGGGACCACGGTGGAGATCGCATGCTTGTAGACCATCTGCGTCACCGTGTTGCGCAGGAGCACGACGTACTGGTCGAACGATTCGATCTGGCCCTGCAGCTTGATGCCGTTGACCAGATAGATCGACACCGGGATATGTTCCTTGCGCAGAGCATTCAGGAACGGGTCTTGTAGCAATTGCCCTTTGTTGCTCATGGTCGCTCCGATCGGTTCAGCCACACGCCGCCGCAAAAGTGGGCGTGTTCAGCGCGCATTGCGCAACGCTTAGATGCGACCGCACGCTGGAAATTCAATGTAAATGAAAACCCCTTTCGTCGCCACCCGGATTTGGTCACGCGATGCTGTCAGTCCTTGTCGGCATAGGGATTGGCGCCGGTCCGGAACTCGATCCGCAGCGGCGTGCCCTGCAGGTCGAACGCCTGGCGAAACCACCCTTCCAAGTAGCGCCGGTAGCTGGCGTGAACGTGCTGCAGGGAGTTGCCGTGAATGACAATGACCGGCGGATTGTGTCCGCCCTGGTGCGCGTAGCGCAGCTTCGGCCGTGTGCGGCCGCTGCGTGGCGGCGGCTGGCGCTCGACCGCGGCTGCCAGCGCGCGGGTCAGCCGCGGGGTCGGGAGTTTGGCATGCGCAGCGCGGAAGGCGTTTTGTACCGAGCGCATCAGCGCCGCCAGGCCGGTGCCGGCGCGCGCGGAGACGAAGTGGCGCGGCGCCCAGTCGAGGAAGTTCAGTTTGCGGTCCAGCTCGCGCTTGATCCGCTGGCGCCGCTCGTCGTCGAGGCCGTCCCACTTGTTGACGGCGACCACCAGCGCCCGCCCCGCTTCGAGGATGAAACCCGCGATGTGCGCGTCCTGCTCGGTGATCTCCGCAGCCGCGTCCACCAGCAGCACGGCGACATGGCAGCGCTCGATCGCCTGCAGCGTCTTCACCACCGAGAACTTTTCGATCGTCTCGAACACCCTGCCGCGGCGGCGCAGCCCGGCGGTATCGATCAGCGTGTACGCGACACCGGAATAGTCGAAGTCGATTTCGATCGCATCGCGCGTCG
>DATLZG010000382.1:0-3958 GCA_035574095.1 Burkholderiaceae bacterium
CCGCGCCGGCCAACGGTCGCCTGCCGACCGTCGCGCGGGCGGTCCGTGGCCGAGCGATCGACCAGATACTTTACAAGTAAAGCATCTGCCGATACAGTCCCGCCGTCTCTGCGCGCGGCAAGGAGGGGACGTGAAGATCGTCTGCATCGGCGGCGGGCCGGCCGGCCTGTACTTCGGCCTGCTGATGAAAAAGCTCAATGCCGCGCACGACATCACGGTGGTCGAGCGCAACCGGCCGTACGACACGTTCGGTTGGGGCGTGGTGTTTTCCGACGCCACGATGGACAACATGCGGCAGTGGGACCGCGCCACGGCCGACGAAATCCAGCAGGCGTTCAACCACTGGGACGACATCGAACTGCGCTGCAAGGGGCGCACGATCCGCTGCGGCGGCCATGGCTTCGTCGGCATCGGGCGCAAGAAGCTGCTGAACATCCTGCAGGCGCGCTGCGAGCAGCTCGGCGTCAAGCTCGTGTTCGAACGCGAGGTCGATTCGGACCTCGAGTTCGCTGACGCCGATCTGATCGTCGCCAGCGACGGCATCAACTCCAAGATCCGCCAGCGTTACGCGCCGGTGTTCAAGCCGGACATCGTGGTGCGGCCGAACCGCTATATCTGGCTCGGCACGCACAAGGTCTACGACGCCTTCACCTTCGATTTCGTCAAGACCGAGCACGGCTGGTTTCAAGCGCACATCTACAAGTTCGACGCCGACACTTCGACCTTCATCGTCGAATGTCCGGAGCGCGTTTGGCGCGCGCACGGGCTGGACCGCGCCGATCAGCAGCAGTCGGTCGCCTTCTGCGAACGTCTGTTCGCGCACAACCTGCAGGGCGCGCGGCTGCTGACCAATGCGCGCCATCTGCGCGGCTCGGCCTGGCTGAACTTCCAGCGCGTCCGCTGCGAGAACTGGTCGCACTTCAACGGCCGCAGCCACGTGGTGCTGATGGGCGACGCCGTGCACACCGCGCACTTCGCGATCGGCTCCGGCACCAAGCTGGCGCTGGAAGACGCGATCGAACTGACCCGCCAGTTCGGCGAGCTGGGCGACGCGCCCGCGCGCATCCCGCAGGTGCTGGCGCGCTACCAGCAGGTGCGCGAGGTCGAAGTGCTGCGGCTGCAGAACGCCGCCTGGAACGCGATGGAGTGGTTCGAGGTGTGCGGCGAGCGCTACTGCGACCAGCTCGAACCCGAGCAGTTGATGTATTCGCTGCTGACGCGCAGCCAGCGCATCAGCCACGAGAACCTGCGGCTGCGCGACTCCGCCTGGCTGCAAGGCTACGAGCGCTGGTTCGCGCAGCGCGCCGGGGTGGCCGTCGCGCCGGGGGCCAAGGCGCCGCCGCCGATGTTCACGCCGCTGACCGTGCGCGGGGTGACGCTGAAAAACCGCGTGATGGTGTCGCCGATGGCGCAGTACTCGTGCGTGGACGGTGTGCCGGGCGAATTCCACCTCGTGCATCTCGGCGCGCGCGCGCTGGGCGGCGCCGGCATCGTGTTCGCCGAGATGACCTGTACCTCACCCGATGCGCGCATCACGCCCGGCTGCCCGGGACTGTGGAACGATACGCAGCGCGACGCCTGGAAGCGCATCGTGGAGTTCGTGCATCGGGAAACCGACGCCAGGATCGCGCTGCAGCTCGGCCACTCCGGTCCGAAAGGCTCGACCTGCGTGCCGTGGCAGGACGGCGGCATGGACCAGCCGCTGCCGGCGGGCAACTGGCCGTTGCTCGCGGCCTCCGCGGTTCCGTATCTGCCGGACGGTCCGCTGCCGCGGCCGATGACCCGCGAAGACATGGAGCGCGTGCGCGAAGACTTCGTGCGCGCCGCGCGCCGCGCCGCCGAAGCCGGCTTCGACTGGCTGGAGCTGCACTGCGCGCACGGCTATCTGCTGTCGAGCTTCATTTCGCCGCTGACCAACCGGCGCGACGACGACTACGGCGGCAGCCTCGAGAACCGCTTGCGCTATCCGCTGGAAGTGTTTCGCGCGTTGCGCGCGGTGTGGCCGCGCGAGCGGCCGATGTCGGTGCGCATCTCCGCGCACGATTGGGTCGATGGCGGCATCACGCCGGACGACGCGGTGCGGATCGCGCGGGCGTTCAAGGAGGCGGGCGCGGACATGATCGATTGCTCGTCCGGTCAGGTGAGTGTCGAGCAGAAACCGACCTACGGCCGCATGTACCAGACGCCGTTCGCCGACCGGATCCGCCAGGAAGCCGGCATCATGACGATCGCGGTGGGCGCGATCACCGAGGCCGATCACGTCAACATGATCATCGCCGCCGGCCGCGCCGATCTGTGCGCACTGGCGCGCCCGCATCTGGCCAACCCGCACTGGACGCTGATCGAAGCAGCGAAGATCGGCTATGCGGACATCGCCTGGCCGCGCCAGTACCTGTCGGGCAAGTCGCAACTGGAGTCGCTGGCGGCGCGCGAGCGCGCGCAGCAGCCAGCGCCCAAGTACGTGGTGCCGGCGTGAGCACGCAGCGCGCCGCCCGCGGTCGACGGTCATGGAAGACCTGATGAATGCCGAGCATCTGGGCCACGAAGCGCGGGCCCTGGGCAGCGACCACTCGGCGTTGAAGCTGTGGCTGCGCATGCTGGCCGGCACCACGCAGATCGAAACCGAGATCCGCCGCCGGCTGCGGCGCAGCTTCGGCGTCACGCTGGCGCGTTTCGACTACTTGGCGCAACTGGAGCGCAACCCGCAGGGGCTGCGCATGAGCGAGCTGTCGCGGCGGCTGATGGTGACCGGCGGCAACGTCACCGGGCTGACCGACGAGCTCGAACGCGAAAAGCTGGTCGCACGCGAGGCCAGCCCCACCGACGGCCGCGCGTGGATCGTGCGCCTGACACCGAAGGGCCGGCGCGCGTTCGCGGCCATGGCGCGCGAGCACGAGCGCTGGATCGTCGAGCTGTTCGGCGGCTTGAGCCGCGCCGAAATCCAGCAACTGCACGCGCTGCTCGGCAAGCTGCGCGCGCATCTGACCCGCCTACAAAGCGGGGCCGAGGAGACGACATGACGCAACGAGCTGACGCCGCGGCGGCGCTTTTGGCCGGCAACCGCAAGCGGCTGGCGGAGTACCGCGCCACGCACTTTCTGTGGCAGTGCGAGGCGGGCGTGGCGACGATCACGCTGAACCGGCCCGAGCGCAAGAACCCGCTGACCTTCGAGTCGTACGCCGAGCTGCGCGATCTGTTCGCGCAGCTCAAGTACGCCGAGGACGTGCGCGCCGTGGTGCTGGCCGGGGCGGAGGGCAATTTCTGCTCCGGCGGCGACGTGCACGAGATCATCGGCCCGCTGGTGCAATTGCCGGCGCCGCAACTGCTGCTGTTCACGCGCATGACCGGCGACGTGGTCAAGTACATGCGCGCGTGCCCGCAGCCGATCGTCGCCGCCGTCGACGGCGTGTGCGCGGGCGCCGGCGCGATCCTGGCGATGGCGAGCGATCTGCGGCTGGGCACCGCGCGCAGCAGGACCGCCTTCCTGTTCAACCGCGTCGGCCTGGCCGGCTGCGACATGGGGGCGTGCGCGATCCTGCCGCGCATCGTCGGCCAGGGGCGCGCGGCCGAGCTTTTGTACACCGGGCGCGCCATGAACGGCGAGGAAGGCGAGCGCTGGGGCTTTTACAACCGCCTGGTGGCGCCGGAGGTCCTGCTCGCCGAGGCGCAGGCGCTGGCGCGCGAACTCGCCCAGGGGCCGGCGTTCGCGCACGGCATCACCAAGGCCATGCTGCACCAGGAGTGGAGCATGACGATCGAGCAGGCGCTGGAGGCCGAGGCGCAGGCGCAGGCCATCTGCATGATGACCGAAGACTTCAAGCGCGCCTACCGCGCCTTCGTCGCCAAGCAGAAGCCCGTGTTCGAAGGCGACTAGAGAGCGCCGCGATGGACCCGCTCGAACATCTGCGCTGGCCGTTCTTCGAAGAACGGCATCGCCAGTTTGCGCGCGCGCTCGACG
>DATLZG010000383.1:0-6794 GCA_035574095.1 Burkholderiaceae bacterium
GGCGTCAGCCCTCGCAGCGCCAGCCAGGCGACCGCCGCGAACGCCGCCACGCCGAGCGCGAACCCGCCCGCGGTGAGTCCGCCCAGCTTCAGATCGTTCGACGACCACAGCAGCAGCGCGAGGAAACCCGCCGCCCCCGCCGCGTAGCCGGCCAGCGCGCGCGTATTCGGCAAGCCGATGTCCTTGCGCAACACGCGCAGCGGCGGCACCGCGCGCAGTTGCGCCAGCGGCGGCAACGCGAACCCGAGCAACAGCACCAAGCCGCAGGCGAAGCCCTGCAGCGCCGCTTGCCCGCCCGGCAGCGGCAACTGGGTCTGGATCAGAGACGCGAGGACGTTCAACAGCACGAAATGAAAACCGTAGCCGGCCGCCACCCCCACGAGGCAGGCGATCAGCCCGACGTAGACGAACTCCAGCGCGAACAGCCGGAAGATGTCCCGCTGTGCGAGCCCCAGGCAGCGCATCATCGCGCACGAATCCAGATGCCGCAGCGAAAACCGGCGCGCGGCGGCCGCCACGGCGACGGCGGCGATCAGCGCCGCCAGCAGCGCGACCAGCGACAGAAAGCGTTCGGCGCGCTCCAGCGTGCGCGCCATCTCGGGGCGTCCGCCCTCCAGCGATTCGATGTGCTGCCCGCGGGCGAGCCGCTCCGCCAGCCAGGCCGAGTACGCGCGCACGGCATTGCGTTCGCCGGCGATCAGAAGCCGATAGGTCACGCGCGATCCCGGCTGGATCAGTTGCGTCGCCGGCAGGTCGGCGAGATTCAGCATCACGCGCGGCGCGAAGTTGATGAAGCCGGAGCCGCGATCGGGCTCGATCGCGATCAGCCGCGTCACCTCGAAGCTCGCATCGCCGAGCTTGAGCCGGCCACCGATGCCCAGCCGCAAGGCGTTGGCCGCCTGCGGATCGATCCACACCGTGCCGGGCGCGGGGATGGCCCGCGCCGGTTCGTCCGGAGCCTCCGGCGCGCTTTGCACGCGCAGCGTGCCGCGCAGCGGGTAGCCGTCGGACACGGCCTTGACCGCGGCCAGCGCGTTGAAGTCCGGCGCCGCGGCATTGATCGCCATGCTCGGGAAGGTGACCGTCAGCGCCGCCTGCAAGCCATCGCGGCGGGCGCGCTCGACGATCTGCGCGGCGATCGGCGCGTCGCTCGACAGCACGACATCGGCGCCGAGCAGTTGCGTGGCGTCACGCTGCAGCCCGAGGCGGATGCGGTCGACGAAGAAACCGACGCTGGTGACCGCCGCCACCGCCAGCACCAACGCGGCCGCCAGCAGCCGCAGTTCACCGGCGCGCCAATCGCGCCTCGTCATACGGGCGGCCTGAACGACCAGATGCAGAGGACTCATCGGAACCTCGGACGCGGATTCACGCGGATGGACGCGGGGAGGCAGTCCCGCCCGCCGCAGGATAGGCGACGCGAACGATCGCGATAGCGGCGATTCCCGCGCCGGCGCGGGCTCATCGATGAAAGCGATCCGCGTTCATCCGCGCCCATCCGCGTCGCGTCCGCATGCTTCACGGCGACGCCGGCACCTTGCCGAGCACACCGTCGACGTAATAGTTCATCTCGTTCAGCTTCGCATCGGTCAGACGCTCGCCGGGGCCAACCACCTGCTTGCCGTCGTTCGTCACGATGGGGCCGGTGAACGGATGGAAAGCTCCGGCGGCGATCTCCTTGGTCTTTGCGGCGATGACCGCCGTGACGTCGGGCGGAACGTCGGCCGCCACAGATTGCAGCCGAATCGCGCCATCGCGCATCCCCAGCCAAACGCTGCCGCTCGCCCACGTGCCGTCCAGCACCGCGCGCGTGCGGGCGACGTAATAGTCGCCCCAATGATGGGTGACGGCGGCGAGCTGCGCTTTCGGACCGAACTTGGACATGTCCGAGTGGTAGGCGACCGCGCGCACGCCCTTTTCTTCCGCCGCCGCGACCACCGCGGTCGAGCCGGTGTGATGGGTCAGAACATCGGCACCCTGGGCGATCAGCGCGATCGCGGCATCGCGTTCGCGGCCGGGGTCGTACCAGGCGTTGGTCCAGATCACCCGCACCTGCGCCTTCGGATTGACGCTGCGCGCGCCCAGCGTGTAGGCGTTGATCCCCTGCAGCACTTCGGGAATCGGGAACGCCGCCACGTAGCCGAGCGTATTGCTCTTGCTCATGCGGCCGGCGACGATGCCGCCGAGGTAGCGCCCCTCGTAGAAGCGGATGTTGTAGTTGGCGACGTTGCGGGCCGTCTTGTAGCCGCTCGCATGCTCGAAGATGGTGTCCGGGAACTCCTCCGCCACCTTCAGCGTGGGCTGCAGATACCCGAACGAGGTGGTGAAGATCAGCTTGTTGCCCTGCTGCGCCAGATCGCGGATTACGCGCTCGGCGTCGGCGCTTTCCGGCACTTTGTCGACATAGGTCACCTGCACGCGCGGGCCGAGTGCCGCCTCCACCTGGCGGCGGCCCGCGTCGTGCTGCGCGGTCCAGCCGGCCTCGCCAACGGGGCTGACGTAAACAAACGCCACTTTCAGCGGCGCGGCCTGCGTTTCCTGTTTACCCGGCGCGGGCGCCGGCGCCTGCTTGCCGCAGGCCGTCAACGCCGCGGCAAAGGCGATGCTCAAGAGTCTCTTCATTGGAACTGCGCAAACGTAGCGTCGAGTTCGTCGACGTAGCGCCGGCGGGCGGCGGCATCGATGAAGCTCGCATCGAAGCTGGCGCGCGCGAAGCGGTACGCGTGCGCGGCATCCAGCGGCAAGGCGGCGAAGGTTTCGGTGAAGTTGCGGTTGATGTACCCGCCGAAGTAGGCCGGGTCGTCGGAATTGATCGTCACCTGCAGGCCTGCGTCGGCCAGTTGCCGCAGGTTGTGCTGCGCAAGGCTCGGAAACACGCACAGCTTGACGTTGGACATCGGGCAGACCGTCAGCGCGATGCGTTCGCGCGCCAGCCGCTCGACCAGCGCGGCGTCCTCGGTGCAGCGCACGCCGTGGTCGATGCGCTCGACGCACAGCACGTCGAGCGCCGCGCGGATGTACGCGGCCGGGCCCTCCTCGCCCGCGTGAGCGACGCGCCGCAGGCCGAGTTTCTCGCAGCGGGCGAACACGCGCGCGAACTTCTCCGGCGGGTGGCCGCGCTCGGAGGAATCCAGCCCGACGCCGATGAAATGCCGCTGCAGCGGCAGCGCCTCCTCCAGAGTCTCGAACGCGGCCTCCTCGCTCAGGTGGCGCAGGAAACAGAGGATCAGCGCCGACTCCAGCTTCAGCTCGGCGTTCGCGCGCTGCTGCGCGCGCGCCAGCCCTTCGACCACGGTGGCGATGCGCACGCCGCGCTCGGTATGCGTCTGCGGATCGAAGAAGATCTCCGCGTAGCGCACATTGTCGGCGGCCGCGCGCTGCAGGTAGGCCCAAGCTAGGTCTTCGAAGTCCTGCGCCGTGCGCAGCACCGAGGCGCCGGCGTAGTAGATGTCGAGAAAGCTCTGCAGGTCCTTGAAGGCGTAGGCGGCGCGCAGCGCCTCGACGCTCGGATACGCGAGCGGCACGCCGTTTCTTTGCGCGAGCTGGAAGATCAGCTCCGGCTCGAGCGAACCCTCGATGTGGATGTGCAGCTCGGCCTTCGGCATCGCCGCCAGCAGCGCCGGCAGGCGCTCGCGCGCGATGCGCTGCGGATCGAATGGCAATGCGGTCATGTTCTGCGCCTCATTGCAGCACGCCGGCAGCAGCGACACCGCGGGCCGCGCCCGCGGTTCGGGGTCGCTGCGCGCCGCCGCGCCTCACTTCGTCGGTACCTTGCCCTCGACGCCGCGCACGTAATAGGTCAGGCCGTGCAGGAATTTGTCGTCGGCGCGTTCGTCCTTCTTCAGCACTTCCTTGCCGTCCTGGGCGTAGATCGGCCCGGTCCACGGATGGAAGCTGCCGTCTTTCAGGCCCGCCTTGATCTTGTCCACCCGCTCGCGGATCGCGGCCGGCACCTTGTCGGACACCGACACCAGATCGATCGCGCCCTCTTTCACGCCCCACCAGGAGTGCTCCGGCTTCCAGGTGCCGTCCAGCACGTCCTTGACGGCCTTCTTGTAGTACGGCGCCCAGTTGATGATGGCGGAGGCCAGATGCGCGTTGGGGCCGAACTGGCTCATGTCCGAATCCCAGCCGAACGCGTACTTGCCCGCTTTCTCCGCGGTCTGCAGCACGGCCGCCGAGTCGGTGTTCTGGAACAGCACGTCCGCGCCCTGGTTCAGCAGCGTCTGCGCGGCTTCGGCCTCGCGCGGCGGGTCGAACCACTTGTTGATCCACACCACGCGCGTGCGGATCTTCGGATTGACGCTTTGCGCGCCGAGCGTGAAGGAGTTGATGTTGCGGATCACCTCCGGAATCGGAATCGAAGCCACCACGCCGAGCGTGCCGGCCTTGGTCATCGCGCCCGCGATCACGCCCGCCATGTAGGCGCCCTCGTAGGTGCGCGCGTCGTAGGTGCGCATGTTCTCCGCCATCTTGTAGCCGGTGGCGTGCTCGAAGCGCACGTCCTTGTGATCGGCCGCCACCTTCAGCATCGGCTCCATGTAGCCGAAGGTCGTGCCGAAGATCAGCTTGTTGCCCTGCGCGACCAGATCGCGCATCACGCGCTCGGCGTCGGCGGCCTCGGGCACGTTCTCGACGAAACTGGTGCGCACGCGGTCGCCGAACTCGGCTTCCACCGCCTTGCGGCCGTTGTCGTGCGCGAAGGTCCAACCGGCGTCGCCCACCGGGCCGACGTAGGCGAACGCGATCTTCAGCGGCTCGGGCTTGGCCGGGGCCGCCGCCTCGGCCTTCTTGGCCGGTTCCTCTTTCTTGGCGGCCTCTTCTTTCTTGCCGCAACCGACGGCGGCGAACGCGACCGCGGCGGCAAGCAGCCAGCGCCGCGAGGCGAGAGCGAGCATGTTTTTCTCCTGTGTGTTGTCGAGCGCGACGAAAGCGCGATTATCTACGCGCCGCGCTTCAAGCACCCGGATAAAACGGCTTGCCGAGCGCGGCCGGCATGTTCAGCCGTATCCAGCGCGGGTTGCGGGAAATCAGGATCAGCACCGCGATCGTCGCCAGATAGGGCAGCATGGTCAGCCATTGACTGGCGATCTGCACCCCTTCGCCCTGCAGGTGGAACTGCAGCATCGTCACGCCGCCGAACAGGTAGGCGCCCGCCAGCACGCGCGCCGGACGCCAGGTGGCGAAGGCCGTCAAGGCGAGCGCGATCCACCCCTTGCCGGCAATCATGCCTTCGACCCACAGCGGGGTGTAGATCACCGACACATAGGCGCCGGCCAAGCCGCACAGCGCGCCGCCGGCGACCACGGCCGCCAGCCGGATGCGGCGGACCGGATAACCGAGCGCATGCGCGGATTCGGGCGCTTCGCCGATCGAGCGCAGCACCAGCCCGGCGCGTGAGCGGTAGAAAAACCAAGCCAAGGCGACCGCCAGCAGCAGCGCGAAATAGACCATCGGGTGGTGTTTGAAAAGCGCCGGGCCGAAAAACGGCAGGTCGGCCAGCCAGGGAATCTCGTAGTGCGGACGCGGCCCGAGCTTCTCGCGCGTATAGCCGACGCCGACGAAGGCGGAAAAGCCGGCGCCGAACAGGCTCAATGCCAGCCCGGTCGCGTACTGATTGGTGTTGAGCCAGATCGCCAGAACACCGAAGGCCGCCGCCAGCAGCGCCGCGGCGGCAGCGCCGGCCGCGAAGGCCAGCCAATCGTTGCCGGTATGAAACGCGGTGGCAAAGCCCGCGATCGCGGCGACCAGCATCATCCCTTCGGCGCCGAGGTTGACCACGCCGGCGCGCTCGTTGATCAGCAAGCCGAGCGCGGCGAGCGCGAGCACCGTCCCGGCGTTCAACGTCGCCGCCACCAGAAGCGCCAGCGCGTCCATCAGGCGCCCTCCACCGGTTGCGCGGCCGCGCGCGCGGCAATGCGCTGCGCGCGTCGCACGCGGTGGTCGACCAGCGTGTCGCACGCCAGCAAAGCGAACAGCAGCATGCCTTGAAAGACGCCGGTCAAGGCCTTCGGCAGTCCGAGCCGCGACTGTGCCAATTCGCCGCCGATGTAGAACATGCTCATCAGCACGGCGGCGAACACGATGCCGATCGGATGCAGGCGGCCAACGAAAGCGACGATGATGGCCGCGAATCCGTAGCCGACCGGCACATACGGCGTCAATTGGCCGAGCGGCCCCGCCGCTTCCAGCGCCCCCGCCAGCCCCGCCATCGCGCCCGACAGCAGCAGCGTCGTCCACACCGCGGCGGAAGCCGAAAACCCCGCGTAGCGCGCCGCCGCCGGGGCCAGACCGCCGACGCGCAACCGGTAGCCGGCGTGCAGTCGGAACATGAAGACCCAGAACGCAGCGACCGCGGCAACCGCGATCAGCAGGCCGACGTTGACGCGCAGCCCCGGTACCAGGCGCGGGATGCGGGTCGGCTCGGCGAACGTGACGGTCTGCGGAAAGTTGAAGCCCTGCGGGTCCTTCCAAGGCCCATACACCAGGTACGACAGCAGCATGTCGGCCACGTAGACGAGCATCAGGCTGACCAGGATCTCGTTGGCGTTGAAGCGGTCGCGCGCCAGTGCCGTCAACGCCGCCCACAGCGCGCCGCCGGCGGCGCCCGCCACCAGAATCACCGGCACGATCCAGCGGCCGGTGTCGGCCGAAGCCAGCATCGCCACGCCGCCGCCGCCGATCGCGCCGAGGATGAACTGCCCTTCGGCGCCGATGTTCCAGACGTTGGCGCGAAAGCCCACTGCGAGGCCGATCGCGATCAGCGCCAGCGGCGTGGCTTTCAGCAGCAGCTC
>DATLZG010000384.1:0-2892 GCA_035574095.1 Burkholderiaceae bacterium
AACCGCGTTATCGCGGCGCTTCGATTCTGCTGACGCGGCGCAACTTCGGCTGCGGCTCCAGCCGCGAACATGCGCCGTGGGCGATCGCGGAGTACGGCTTCCGCGCGCTGGTGGCGCCGAGTTTCGCCGACATCTTCTACAACAACTGTTTGAAGAACGGCCTGCTGCCGATCGTGCTCGACGAAGCCGTCGTCGATCGCCTGTTCCGGGAGGTCGAAGCGACGCCCGGTTACACGCTGACGATCGATCTGCCGGCGCAGACCGTGACCACCCCCGGCGGCGCGGTGCTGCGCTTCGAAATCGATGCCTTCCGGAAGGAGTGCCTGCTCAACGGCTGGGACGACATCGGTCTGACGCTGCGTCACAAGGACAAAATCGCCGCCTTCGAGCGCGAGCGGCTGGCGCGCTTTCCCTGGCTGGCGAAGACGCCCGCGGCATGAAGATCGCAGTGCTTCCTGGCGACGGCATCGGCCCGGAGGTCGTGGCCGCGGCCGTCAAGGTGCTGCAGGCGCTCGACGAGCGCTTCGAATTGGAGTACGCGGCCGTCGGCGGCGCGGCGTACGAAACGCACGGCCGGCCGCTGCCCGAGGCGACACTGAAGCTGGCGCGTGAAGCGGACGCGGTTCTGTTCGGCGCGGTCGGCGACTGGAAGTACGACAAGCTGGACCGCGCGTTGCGTCCGGAGCAGGCGATTCTCGGTCTGCGGCGCGGACTCGGCCTGTTCGCGAACCTGCGGCCGGCGATCTGCTACGAGGAACTGGTCGCGGCTTCGAGCCTGAAGCCCGAGCTGGTCGCCGGGCTGGACCTGCTGATCGTGCGCGAGTTGACCGGCGACATCTATTTCGGCCAGCCGCGTGGGCGGCGCGCCGCGCCCGACGGCGCTTTTCCGGGTGCGCCGGAGGCGTTCGACACGATGCGCTATGCGCGCCCGGAGATCGAGCGCATCGCGCGCGTGGCGTTCGACGCCGCGCGGCGCCGGCGCCGTCGCGTGACCAGTGTGGACAAGGCCAACGTGCTCGAGACGTCGCAGCTGTGGCGCGAGGTCGTGATCGCGGTGCATGCCGAGTATCCCGACGTCGAGCTGGATCACATGTACGTCGACAACGCGGCGATGCAACTGGTGCGCGCGCCGAAGTCGTTCGACGTGATCCTCACCGGCAACTTGTTCGGCGACATCCTGTCCGACGAAGCGGCGATGCTGACCGGGTCGATCGGCATGTTGCCGTCGGCGTCGCTCAACGAACGCGGCAAAGGGCTGTACGAGCCGAGCCACGGCAGCGCGCCGGATCTGGCCGGCAAAGATGTGGCCAATCCGTTGGCGACGATCCTGTCCGCGGCGATGATGTTGCGGTTTTCGCTCGGCCGCCCCGAGCAGGCCGATCGGATCGAAGCTGCGGTGCGCAAGGTGCTGGCGCAGGGGCTGCGCACGGCGGATATCGCCGCGCCGGGGGCGCGGACGGTCGGCACGCAGCAGATGGCCGACGCGGTGGTCGCCGCGCTTCCGCGCTGAGGCCGAAGCGGCGCGAGGTGAGGCGTTAAAGCGGCTGGCGAGATTCAGGCAGCAGAGGCAGCGATGAAGATCGGCATCGTGGGGTGGCGCGGCATGGTCGGTTCCGTGTTGATGGAACGCATGGCCGCGGAGCGCGATTTCGAATTGTTCGACTCGGTGTTCTTCAGCACGTCGAACGCGGGTGGGGCGGCGCCGCAGGTGCCGCGGGCGGCGCCGGCGTTGCGCGATGCCAAGGACGTCGACGCGCTGGCCGAGTGCGACGTGATCGTCACCAGCCAGGGCGGCGACTACACGAACGAGGTGCATCCCAAACTGCGCGCTGCCGGCTGGACGGGCTACTGGATCGATGCCGCCTCGGCGCTGCGCATGAAAGACGATGCGGTGATCATCCTCGACCCGGTGAACCGGCCGGTGATCGACAAGGCGCTCGCCGCTGGCATCAAGGACTTCATCGGCGGCAACTGCACCGTGAGCCTGATGTTGCTGGCGATCGACGGATTGTTGAAGGCGGATCTGGTCGAGTGGGTGACGGCTATGACCTATCAGGCCGCGTCGGGCGCCGGGGCGCAGAACATGCGCGAACTGGTCGAGCAGATGGGCTACGCGCACGCGGCGGTCAAGAATCTGCTCGCCGATCCGAACTCCGCGATCCTGGAAATCGATCGGCAGTTGACGGCGGCGCTGAACTCCGACGCTCTGCCAAAGGCGAACTTCGGCGTGCCTCTGGCGGGCAGTCTGATTCCATGGATCGACAAGGACCTTGGCAACGGTGTGAGCCGCGAGGAGTGGAAAGGCGGCGCCGAGGCGAACAAGATCCTCGGCAGGCCGGAGATGGGGCGTCCCGGCTCGTTGGTCGTGGAAGGGATCTGCGTGCGCGTCGGAGCGATGCGCTGCCACAGCCAGGCGCTGACGATCAAGCTGAAGCGGGATCTGCCGTTGGCCGAGATCGAGCGGCTGATCGCGCAGGCCAACCGCTGGGTACGCCTGGTGCCGAACAACCGTGAGGCCAGCATTCGCGAGCTTTCCCCGGTGAAAGTGAGCGGCACGATGCAGATTCCGATCGGGCGTCTGCGCAAACTGGCGATGGGCGGCGAGTACTTGGCGGCGTTCACGCTCGGTGATCAATTGCTGTGGGGGGCGGCCGAACCATTGCGACGGATGGTGCGCATCTTGCTCGGCAAGCTCGACTGAAGCGCAGAATCGACAAAGGCGGGATGGGCGGTTTTTCTCCCGCTTTCCGGGGACTTACGACAGCATCTCAACTTGCCTGCCTAAGTCTCTGATGTTATGTTCGAAATCAGCTTCGACCGCCTGCAGGGGGGCACCCGTGGCATCCGATAACAAGAGGCGTGCACCTATGCGGGGTGCACTTCTGGTCGCAT
>DATLZG010000385.1:0-8248 GCA_035574095.1 Burkholderiaceae bacterium
GGTACACGCTGGAGCCGCCGCTGCTCGGGCGCAATTCGATCGACGAGTTCCTGTTCGAGACGCGCGTGGGCTTCTGCGAGCACTTCGCGGCGGCGTTCGTCGTGCTGATGCGCGCGATGGAAGTGCCGGCGCGCGTCGTCACCGGCTACCAGGGCGGGGAGATCAACCCCATCGACAAGTTTCTCACCGTGCGGCAGTCGGACGCGCACGCCTGGGCCGAGGTGTGGCTGGCGGGCCGCGGCTGGGTACGCGTCGATCCGACCGGCATCGTGGCGCCGGTGCGCCTGCAGCGCGGCGCGGCCGAAACGGCGCGCGAGCCGGGTGTGGCGCCGCTCGTGCTCGACGTGCGCCAAATGGACTGGATCCGGCGGCTGCGCTTCAACTGGGAAGCGCTGGAAAACGCCTGGAACCAGTGGGTGCTTTCCTATTCCTCCGAACGGCAGCGCCAACTGCTGCAGCGACTGGGTCTCGATGCCGACTGGCGCACGCTCGGCTGGCTGTTCGCCGGCGCGCTGCTGGTGCTGCTGGCGGTGCTGGCGGCGTTTTCGCTGCGGCATCGCGTCGAGCGCGACGCGCTGGCGGAGTTGTTCGATCGCTTCCGTGCGCGGCTGGCCGCCGCCGGCGTCGCCGTGCGCGACAGCGATGGACCGCGCGCGCTGGCGCAGCGGCTGGAACGCGAACTGGCCGCAGACAGCCTTCCGCAAGCGCGCGAAATCCTGCAAGCTTTCGAACGATGGCGTTATTCGCGATTCAGCGCGGCGGTGCCGCCCGCGGCCGTGCGCAGGCTGCGGCGGGCCGTGCGTTCGTTTCGGCCGCGCACGGCATGACGCTCGAGCGCCGCGCTTTGCTGTTCGCGCTCGGGCTGCTGGCGCTGCCCGCCCGGGCCCAGAAGGGCGGCTACCTGCAGCGCGCCGAAGTGCGCGACTTCATCGACGCCGCGGTCGCCGTGCACGGCATGGACCGCACCTGGGTCGAACAGGTGTTGGCGGCCGGCCGCTATAGCGAAGCGGCGCAGCGGCTGACGACTCCGGGGCTGGCGCCGCCGGGCAGCCGCAACTGGTACGAGTATCGCGCGCGCAACGTCGACGAGCGGCGCGTACGCGAAGGCGTCGCGTTCTGGCATGCGCAGCGCGGCTGGCTGGCCGCGGCCTACGAACGCTACGGCGTACCGGAAGAGATCGCGGTCGCCGTGGTCGGCATCGAGTCGCGCTTCGGCCGCATGCTCGGCACCCATCGCACGCTGGACGTGCTGCTGACGCTGGCCTTCGACTACACGCGCCGCGCCGATCTTTACCGCGACGAGCTGGTGCAATTCCTGCTGCTGTGCCGCGAGCAGCGGCTCGATCCGCTGGCATTGCGCGGCTCGTTCGCCGGCGCGCTGGGGATGCCGCAGTTCATGCCGAGTTCGGTGCGCAGCTTCGCGGTGGACTTCGACCGCGACGGCCGCCTCGATCTGGCGACGAGCGCCGCCGACGCGATCGGCTCGATCGCCAATTTCCTCGCCGCACACGGCTGGCAGCGCGACCTGCCGATCGTGCTGCCGGCACGCGCCGACGCCGAAGCGCTCGACGTGCTCGGCCGCGGCATCCGCGCCCCTTATCGCTGGCGCGACGTGGCGGCGCTGGGCGTGACGATCGACGGCGAACTGGACCCCGATGCGCGCGTGCTGCTGATCGATCTGCCGTTCGTCTCCGCCGCCGGCGTCGAAGGGGCGGAGATGCGCATCGGCACGGTGAATTTGTCCGCGCTGCTGCACTACAACCGCAGCTACTTCTACGCCGTCGCGGTGGCCGAACTCGGCCAGGCGATCCGCGAAAGCGTGCAGGTGTGAGGGCCGTGGTCCGTGGTCCGATCCGTCGGCCGTTGTCCGTTGGCCGGGATCGACAACGGACACGGAACACGGATCACAGATCACGGTGCCTGGAAGTTCTTCTTCAGCCCCTGCCAGCAGCGGTAGTAATCGGCCTGCAGCAGCGGCGTTTCCAGCGCGAACCGCGTCGGCCGGATCACGGTGCGCGTTTCGAACATGAACGCCATCGTGTCGCGGATGTACTGCGGCTGCGAGGTGTCGATGCGGCTGGCGCGCTCGAAGGTCTCCGCATCCGGACCGTGACCGCTCATGCAGTTGTGCAGGCTCGCCCCGCCGGGAGCGAAGCCCTCCGCCTTGGCGTCGTACACGCCGGCGACGAGCCCCATGAATTCGCTGGCGATATTGCGGTGGAACCACGGCGGGCGGAACGTGTGCTCCATCGCCAGGATGCGCGGCGGAAAGATCACGAAGTCGATCGCGTCCACGCCCGGCGTATCGGACACCGACTGCAATACGAGGAAGATCGACGGGTCGGGGTGATCGAAGCTGATCGAGCCGATCGTGTTGAAGCGCCGCAGGTCGTACTTGTACGGCGCGTAGTTGCCATGCCAGGCGACCACGTCGAGCGGTGAGTGATCGATTTCCGCCGCCCACAGATGGCCCATGAACTTCGCCACCAGCTCGAAACGGCCTTCGCGGTCCTCGTAGGCCGCCACCGGCGTCAGGAAATCGCGCGGATTGGCCAGCCCGTTGGCGCCGATCGGACCGAGATCCGGCAGCCGCAGCAGCGCGCCGAAGTTCTCGCACACGTAGCCGCGCGCGGCGGCGTCCGGCAGCTCGACGCGGAAACGCACGCCGCGCGGAATCACCGCGATTTCCTGCGGCTCGACGTCGAGCACGCCGAGCTCGGTCGCCAGCCGCAGCCGGCCCAGTTGCGGCACGATCAGCAGTTCGCCGTCGGCGCTGTAGAAGAAGCGCTCGTCCATCGAACGGTTGGCCGCGTACATGTAGATCGCGCAGCCCGTCTGCGCGTGCGGATCGCCGTTGCCGGCGAAGGTCACCAGGCCTTGCACGAAATCGGTCGGCGCCTGCGGCAGCGGCAGCGGGTTCCAGCGCAGCTGGTTGGGCGGCGTGGCGACCGCCCCGAAGTCGTTCGTGATTTGGCCGTCGTCGATGCGCTCGAACGGCCGATGCACGGCGGCGGGCCGGATGCGATACAGCCACGAACGGCGGTTGGCCGCGCGCGGCGCGGTGAACGCGGTGCCCGACAGTTGCTCCGCGTACAGCCCGTACGGGCAGACCTGCGGAGAGTTCTGACCCACCGGCAGCGCGCCGGGGAGGGCCTCGGTCGCGAAGTGGTTGCCGAAGCCACTCATGTAACCGGTGGCGGTTTCGATGCGGTCGGAAAGGTCCATCGTCAGCTCCCTGCCTGTCTGCGCGCGCCGCCCGCGCCGCACGCGGGCTCGCGGGCGGCAAAGCCCCGCGCCGCCTACGCGAAATCCGGTTGCCGCTCCGGCCGCGCGTTCTCGAACGCCGGCAACTGCATGCAGGCGTCGAAGATGCGCATGACGGTCGGCACGTGCTCGAGTTTGCACTCGAAGCGGCGCGCGTTGAAGATCTGCGGCACCAGGCACACGTCGGCCAGCGTCACCTGATCGCCGAGCGTGTAGCGGCCGCAGCGCCCGTGCGCGACCAGGAAGTCTTCCAGTTGCGCCAGCCCCTGCTCGACCCAGTGACGGTACCAGCCGTTTTTCGCGTCCTCGGACACGCCGAGGTCGCGCACCAGATAGCGCAGTACGCGCAGATTGTTCAACGGGTGGATCTCGCAGGCGATCGCCAGCGCCGCTGCGCGCACGTAGGCGCGGTCCAGCGGCGCGTGCGGCAATAGCGGCGGCTGCGGATACTTCTCCTCGAGGTACTCGACGATCGCCAGCGATTGCGTCAGCCGCAGCGCGCCGTCTTCCAGCAGCGGCACCAGCTGCTGCGGATTCTTCTGCCGGAAAAACGCCTCGAATTGCCCGCCCTTCAGCAAGTTGACCGCCACGTACTCGTACGGCAGCCCCTTGTAGTTGAGCGCGATGCGCACGCGATACGACGCCGACGAGCGCGCCGCGTTGTACAGCTTGAACATGACCGTCACCTCACGAACTGCACCAGCCACAGCGACACGACCGGGAACGCGAACAGCAGCGCGATGCGCACCGCGTCCGACGCCAGGAAGACGAACACGCGCCGGTAGGTATCGCCCATCGGCACCGTCTTGGCGATGCCGTTGACGACGTACACGTTCAGTCCGACCGGCGGCGCGATCAGCCCGATCTCGACCACCGACAGCACCATGATGCCGAACCAGATCGCCTTGCCGGTGGCGTCCAGCCCGTGCAGGTCGAGCTGCATCACCGCCGGGAAGACGACCGGCAGCGTCAGCAGGATCATCGACAGTTCGTCCATCACCGCGCCGAGCGCGATGTAGACCAGCATGATGCCGGCCACCACCGCCAGCGGCGGCAGCGCCAGATGCGCGACCAGATCGGCGAAGTGCGCCGGCATCTGCGTCAGCGCCAGGGCGGCGTTCAGCATGTCGGCGCCGACGAAGATCATGAAGATCATCGCGGTCGTCTCCGCGGTGGCGAGGATCGAGCGGCGCAGTTCCGGCCAGCGCAGCCCGCCGTTGACAAGCCCGGCGACGAACGTGCACAGGCAGCCGACGGCCGCCCCCTCGGTGGGTGTGAACACCCCGCCGTAGATGCCGCCGAAGACGATGATGAAAATCGCCACCACCGGCCACACCCCGCCGACCGTGCGTAACCGCGCGCGCCACGGCACGCGCGCCTCGGCCGGCCCCCAGTGCGGGAAGAAGCGCATCGCCAGTGCGATCGCCGCCAGATAGCCGAGCGCCGCGAGTATGCCCGGAATCATCGCCGCCGCGAACAGCTTGGCGATGTTCTGCTCGGTGATGATCGCGTACACGATCAGCACCACCGACGGCGGAATCAGGATGCCCAACGTGCCGCCGGCGGCGAGCGTCGCCGTCGCCAGCCCGCCGTCGTAGCGGAAGCGCTTCATCTCCGGCATCGCCACCTGCGCCACGGTGGCCGCGGTGGCGACCGACGAGCCGCAGACGGCGCCGAACGCGGCACACGCGAGCACCGCGGCCATCGCCAGCCCGCCGCGCAGATGGCCGACAAACGCGGCCGCGCAGCGAAACAGCGCCTGCGACAGCCCTCCTGCCGTCGCGAACTGACCCATCAACAGAAAGAGCGGAATCACCGACAGGTCGTACACGGAGAAGCGCGCGAACACCAGCCCTTTCATGAAGCTCAGCAGCGCGACGTCGCCGGCCGCGATCCAGTAGCCGACGAAGCCCGGCACGAACATGCAGACCCAGATCGGCACGCGCACGGCCATCAGCGCCAGCATGGCCGCGATCATCAGGACGGCCAGCAGGCCGCCGCTCACGCGCGGTCTCCCTCAGGCGCATGCGCCTGCGTCCACTGGTTCCACGCCATGTACAGCCCGTTGAGTCCAGACAGCGCGAGCGCTGGCACCAGCAGCAGATAGGTGATCCAGGTCGGGAAGCCCAGCAGCATCGAAGTCTCGCCGTTGGCTTTCATGTCGGCCACGCCGACGCCGACGCGCCAGGCCAGCATCAGGAACACGGCCGCCAGCAGCAGCGCGCCGGCCGCGTCCAACCGCCTGCGGATCGCGCGCGCGGCGCGGGCGGTGAAAAAGTCGACGATGATGTGGCCGCCGCGGCTCTGGCACCACGGCAGGAACAACGCCACCGCGATCGTGCAGCCGATCTGCACCATCTCGACGTCGCCGAACAGCGGGCTGGAGAACAGCCAGCGCATGAAGATCGACGCGGTGGCGATCGCGGCGATCGCCGCCAGGATCAGGCCGCCGGCCAGCGCGAGCGCGCGGCTCGCGCCGTCCAGTATTCGACCCAAGGCGTTCACGGTCCGAGCGTTCCGGTCAGCGCGGGCGGCGGCCGATCGGCCGCGCGTGCCGCCGCGCGACGGCAGACGCACCGGCCGGCGACGCCGCTTGCGCTACTTCTTGCTGTGTTTTTCGATCAGCGCGCGCGCGTCCTTCAGCA
Source organism: Burkholderiaceae bacterium (assembly GCA_035574095.1). Classification (GTDB taxonomy): domain Bacteria; phylum Pseudomonadota; class Gammaproteobacteria; order Burkholderiales; family Burkholderiaceae_F; genus JAKANT01. The sequence continues at coordinate 5,910 of DATLZG010000385.1, forward strand.
TCTGTTCGCCGGGCAGGCCCTTGGCGTTGATCTCCTTGACCCAGTCGTCGTACAGCGGCTGCGCGGCCTTCATCCACTTGTCGAGTTCGTCGCCCGGGATCGTGTAAAAGACGTTGCCGCGCTCGACCGCCTGTTTGCGCGCCGGCGGCGCGGACTCGTCCCAGGTGCGGCCGGCAAAGGCGGACGCCTCCAGCCCGCTGTTGCGGTCGATCACCGCTTTCAGGTCGGCCGGCAGGCTGTCGTACTTCGCCTTGTTCATCGCGAACACGAAGGTCGCCGTGTACAGCGCCGGCCGGCTCGGGTCGGTCTCCGATTCGTACTTCGTCAATTCGTGCAGCTTGAACGCGGGAATCACTTCCCACGGCAGCACATAGCCGTCGATCGTGCCTTTGGACAGCGCATCGGCCACCGCGGTCACCGGCATCGCCACCGGCGTGGCGCCGAACGCCGCCAGCATCTTGTTCGTCTGCCGTGTCGGCGCGCGCAGCTTCAGGCCCTTGAAGTCCGCCAAGGTCTTCACCTGCCGCTCGCGCGTATGCACATAGCCGTTGTCGTGCACGTTGAACCAGATCGGTTTCACCGCGGCGAACTCCTGCTTGGCGTATTTCTCGTAGAACTCCCAAGCGGCCTTCGACGCGCTTTCGGCGCTGCGCGTCATGAACGGCAGCTCGAACACCTCCATGATCGGGAAGCGGCCCGCCGTGTAGCCGGGCAACGTGAACACGAGATCGGCCACCCCGTCCTTGGCCTGATCGAACAACTGCGGCGGCGTGCCGCCCAACTGCATCGCCGGGAAGATCTGGCACTTCAGGCGGTTGTTCGACTCCTTGGCGATCTTGTCGCACCACGGCTGCACGATCTTCGAAGGCGGCATCGCCTGCGGCGGCCAGAAGTGGTGCACCTTCAGCGTGATCTCCTGCGCGGCGGCCGCGCCGCTGACGGCGAGCGCAGCTACGCCCAGCGCAATGCGCGCGAGTCTCATCGTCGTCTCCTCGTGAGGAAGTTGTGCCGGCGAGGATACCGCCTCGCCTAGCGAACGCGCACCCGGACCGCCCCGACGCCGTCGACGCCGCCTTCCAGCAGGTCGCCCGGTTGCACGGCTGCGACACCCTCCGGCGTGCCGGTGAAGATTAGGTCGCCGGGCGCCAGCTCGAAATACAGCGACAGATGGGCGATCGTCTCCGCCACGCTCCAAATCATCTTGCCGACGTCGCTGTCCTGCCGCGTCTGGCCGTTGACCTTCAGCCAGATGCGGCCGGCGGTGACGAGGCCGCTTTGCGCCACCGGCTTGATCGGACCGATCGGCGCCGAGAAGTCGAACGCCTTGCCGATCTCCCACGGCCGCCCCTGCTTCTTCATTTCCCCTTGCAGGTCGCGCCGCGTCATGTCCAGCCCCGCCGCATAGCCCCAGATGTAGGCCGGCGCGTCCGCCGCGGCGACGTTTGCGCCGCGCCGGCCGATCGCCACCACCAGCTCCATTTCGTGATGCAGGTCCTGCGTCAGCGGCGGATAGGGCAGCTCGCCGACGCTGCCCTCCGGCACCGGCAGCACCGCGTCGGCCGGTTTGGCGAAGAAAAACGGCGGCTCGCGCCCGGAAAAGCCCATCTCCTTCGCGTGCTCCGCGTAGTTGCGCCCAACGCAGTAGATGCGGCGCACCGGGAACAGATCGCTCGATCCGACCACCGGCACCACCGGCTGCGGCGGCGCTGCGAACACATAGCCCATGTTTTCCTCCCGTTATCCGATCGGTGCCGAGGCGCGCGCGATCGCGCGCGACAGCAGGAACACCGGCACCACGCCCACCGCGACGATGGTCAGCGACGGCAGGGCCGCTTCACCCAAACGCTCGTCGGCGGCGAGCTGATACGCGATCACCGCCAGCGTATCGAAATCGAACGGCCGCAGCACCAGCGTCGCCGGAAGCTCCTTCATCACGTCGACGAATACCAGCAGCGCGGCCGCCAGCACGGACGGCGCGAGCAGCGGCAGATGCACACGCCGGAACACATCGAACGGCGCGCTGCCGAGCGAGCGCGCGCTGGCGTCCATGCTCGGCGTGATGCGCGTCAGACCCGCTTCGACCGGTTGATAGGCGACCGCGAAATAGCGCACCAGGTAGGCGTACAGCAGCGCCGCCAGCGTTCCCGTCAGCAGCAAGCCCGGGCCGACGCCGAAGACCGACTTCATCCAGGCGTCGAGCCGGTTGTCGGCCGCCGCCAGCGGCACCAGGATGCCGACCGCGATCACCGCGCCCGGCACGGCGTAGCCCAAGCTCATCGTCCGCGCGGCCATCTTCACCAACGCCGCGGGGCGGCCCGCGGGCGCCAGCCGCCCGGCGT
>DATLZG010000386.1:0-3081 GCA_035574095.1 Burkholderiaceae bacterium
GACACCGCCCATGCCAACATCGCCTGCGGACGAGAGGGCGCGACGCGCGCCGAGGTGGAGGAGGCCGCCCGCGCCGCCGCCGCGCATGACTTCATCGCCGCCCTGCCGCAGGGCTACGACACGCCGCTCGGCGAAGCGGGCGCGCTGCTGTCGGCGGGCCAGAAACAGTTGATCGCGGTGGCGCGGGCGCTGGCCGGGCAGCCGCGCGTGTTGCTGCTGGACGAAGCCACCGCGCGCATCGACAGCGAAACCGAGCGGCTGGTGCAGGCGGCGCTGGCGGATCTGCGCGGCCGCGTGACGGTGATCGCGATCGCGCACCGGCTGTCCACCGTGCGCGCGGCCGATCGCATCGTCGTGCTCAGCCACGGCCGCGTCGTCGAGCAGGGCACGCACGAGCAACTGATGGCAATCGATGGCGGCGTGTACCGGCGACTGTATTCGCTGCAACAGCTCGGCGAGGAATGAGAAGCTGTGAAGATTTCGTCGCGAGCGGCCCGCTGGCTAGGCGCAAGGAGCGCAGGGCCGAGACATATCGAGCTGATAGGCGAGGCCCGAGCACCGCGCAACGACGCTAGCGGGCCGCGCAGTAGAAAGATTCACAGCTTCTGAGCGCAGGCGCGGGATAATTGACGTAAGGGCGCCTGGCGCGCCCGCGCCGATCGCAGAACCGAAACCGAAGGAGACGCAACGATGGCATACGCACCGATCGCCGCGCCGTTTCGCGCGGACCACGTGGGCAGCTTCCTGCGCCCGAAATTCCTGCTCGACGCGCGCGAGCAGTTCCAGAAGGGCCAGATCACGCGCGCGCAGTTGCGCGAGGTCGAAGACCGCGCGATACGGGACATCGTGAAATTCCAGGAAGACCTTGGCTTGCAAGGCATCACCGACGGCGAGTTCCGCCGCACCTACTTCCACATCGACTTTCTCGAGCAACTGGAGGGCGTGAAGACCGAGGGCGGCATTACCGTGCACTTCCACAAGGCCAACGGCGAGGTGGACTTCGCGCCGCCGGTGATGAAGATCAAGGGCAAGGTGCGGCATATGCGCTCGATCCAGGGCGAGGACTTCGATTTCCTGAAGTCCGTGACCAAGCGCACGCCGAAGGTCACGATCCCGTCGCCGACGATGCTGCATTTCCGCGGCGGGCGCGCGGCGGTAGACGAGAAGGTCTATCCAGACATGGAGGAGTTCTTCGCCGATGTGGCGGCGGCCTACCGCGCGGAGATCAAGTCGCTGGGCGAGCGCGGGCTGACCTATCTGCAACTGGACGACACCAACCTCGCGTATCTGTGCGACGGCAAGATGCGCGAGATGGCGCGCGCCCGCGGCGACGATCCGAACGAGCTGCCGCGCCGCTATGCGCGGCTGATCAACGCGGCGATCGCGGACAAGCCCGCCAACATGCGCATCTGCGTGCACCTGTGCCGCGGCAACTTCAAGAGTGCCTGGGCCGCGGAGGGCGGTTACGAGCCGGTGGCCGAAGTGCTGTTCAACGAGCTGAACGTGGACGGCTACTTCCTCGAGTACGACGACGCGCGCAGCGGGGATTTCGCGCCGCTGCGCTTCGTGCCGAAAGGCAAGATCGTCGTGCTGGGGCTGGTGACGACCAAGCTGAGCCGCCTGGAGAGCAAGGACGACATCAAGCGCCGCATCGACGAGGCGGCCAAGTTCATGCCGATCGAGCAGATGGCGCTGTCGCCACAGTGCGGCTTCTCCAGCACCGTGCACGGCAACGACATCGCGGTCGAGGCGCAGGCCGCCAAGCTGCGGCTGGTGGTCGACGTGGCGCGCGAGGTCTGGGGCGGGATCTGAGAAGAAAACGGGGTCAGATACCATTTTCTCGGATGAGAGAAGGTACACAGGCCCCGATTTCTCCACAGGTGCCGACCCGGCGGCGCTGCCGAGGGTGCGCAGAGCTTCCCAAGAGGGAGAGTGTCTTACGCTCTGCGCTGCAGCGCCCGCAGCTCCTCGCACAGCGCGGCCGCGGGCGCCGACAGCGGCCGCCCGCGCCGGCGGATCAGTCCTATCTGGCGCGTGACCGCCGGCTCGCCGAGCGCGATCGCCCGCAGTGTCGGATGTCCTTGGCGAGGTAAAGCGAGCGCGGGCACCACACCTACGCCGAGCCCCGCTTCGACGAGACCCAGCAAAGAGCCGACGTGGTCGGCTTCGAGCGCGGGCTGCACGCGGACGCCGGCCTTGGCGAGCGCCTGATCGAGCAGGATGCGATTGCCCGAGGCGCGCCCGATGCCGACCACATCTTGCTTGGCGAGCTCGGCCCAGCGTAACGCCCGGCGCCGCGCCAGCGGGTGGTCGCGCCGGCAGACGGCGACGAAGGCATCTTCCAGCAGCGGCTCGAATTCGATCTCGGGCGACTGGCTGCCGAGGAAGTCGATACCGATATCGGCCTCGGCGCGCGCTACCCAGTCGAGCACCTCGGCGCCGGTGCCGTCGCGTATGCGGATGCGCACGCCGGGCAGACGCGCGCGCAGGCGCTCCAGGGCGCGCGGCAGGTAGTAGCAAACGGCGGTCGAAATACAGCCGACCACGACCGAACCGGCGCTCGGCGCCGAACGGGTGCGCAGGCCGAGCAGTCCGCGGTCCAGCTCGTCGAGCCACTGCACCGCCTTCTGCGCGAACTCGATGCCGGCGGCGGTCAGACGCACATGGCGGGTCGAGCGTTCCAGCAGGCGCGTGCCGATCGCGCGCTCGAGCTTTTCTATGCGGCGCGAGAACGCCGGTTGCGATAGATGCACCGCTTCGGCCGCGCGCCGGAAACTGCGCAGCTCGGCCACGGCGCGGAAAGCGCGCAGGTCGTCGATGTCGAAAGGGGAGGCCATCGGCAGCGGCTGGCGGCAAGTGATGTGCGGCCTGCATCAATCGTTCGCAATTATGCAATTCACGTTAAGCGCCGCCGCCGTCAAGATGCGCGCTCGGCCGATCGACTGGCTATGCGGAGAGGACGATGGATCTGCAACTGGCGGACAAGACGGCGCTGGTGACCGGCGCCTCGGTGGGAATCGGGCGCGGCATCGCGCGGGCGCTGGCGGCGGAAGGCGTGCGCGTGGCGCTGACGGCGCGCCG
>DATLZG010000387.1:0-4186 GCA_035574095.1 Burkholderiaceae bacterium
TCACATCGACCCGGCCCGTGCCTCGCCGCCCGAGATCCGCCAACACCTCGGCGGTGTACGGACGCAGCCACTCGGCGCGGCCGAAGCGGGACTGAAAGGCCACTACGTACTGATCCTCGGTCAGGCCCAGCGCCTCGGCCAGCAAGCGCGCGGTCTTGTGACACTCGCAGTGATAGGGATCGCCCAGCTCCAGCGTGCGCCGGGGCACGCCGTGGAAACTCATCACCAGCTTGCCGCCTTCGTCGGCGGCGCGGCCGTAACGGCGCCAGTGCTCCAGCACGCGCGCCTTCAGCGCCTCGATGTAAGCGGGCTCGTCGTGAAAATGCTTGATCCAGCGCACCTCGGGGACGTTGCGCACCCGCGCCAGCGCCGCGTGCACGGCGTCGAACGCGGTGGCGGTCGTGGTCGCCGAATACTGCGGATACAGGGGCAGGACCAGCAGGCGCTCGACCCGCCGCGCGATCAGCGTGGCCAGCACGGACGGGATCGACGGCTCGCCGTAGCGCATCGCCAGCGCCACCTCGATGTCGAGTCCGCGCTCGCCGAGCCAGCCGCGCAACAGCAGCGCCTGTTGCTCGGAATGGACCTTCAACGGCGAGCCGGCCGCGGTCCAGATCGACGCGTACTTGGCCGCCGACCGGCGGGGTCGCACCGCGAGGATCAGGCCGAGGACGGGCCGCCACAGCAGCGGCGGGATTTCAACCACCCGCGGGTCGGACAGGAACTGTCGCAAGTACGGCCGCAGCGCCGCAGCCGTCGGCGCGTCCGGCGTCCCCAGATTGATCAGCAGGACCGCGGTGCGGCCCGGGATGGCGTGGTCGAAGGTTGCGGCGGCGGGCATCGCGCGATGCTAGCCGGGATCGAACGAGGACCGGCGCGGTTGCCGGGTCAGCTGCTCTGGCTCAGTACGTTCGACAGCAGCTTGGCGGTGATGTCGACGATCGGAATCACGCGCTCGTACGCCATGCGGGTCGGCCCGATGACGCCGAGCGTGCCGACGACCTTGCCGTCGACCTCGTACGGCGCCACGACCAGGCTCATCTCGTCCAGCGGCACGAGCTGCGATTCGCCGCCGATGTAAATCTGTACGCCTTGCGCGCGGCTGGAAACGTCCAGCAGATTCAGCAGCCGGGTCTTGTGCTCGAACAGGTCGAACAGCGCGCGCAGCTTGTCGAGGTCGGCCGCCAGATCGGTCACGCCGAGCAGGTTGCGCTCACCGGAGATCAGCACCGGGTCGGTCGCCTGGGCCGCATCGGCGCCGGCCTGCACCGCGGCCTCCATCAGACGCGCGATCTCGGCGCGCAGCTCCGTCAGCTCACCTTGCAGCCGGCTGCGCGCTTCCTCGAACGTCAACCCGGCGAAATGCTGGTTCAGAATGTTGGCCGCCTCGACCAGTTGCGCCTGCGTGTACGCGTGGTCGGTCAGCAAAATGCGGTTCTGCACGTCGCCGTCCGGCGTCACCAGGATCATCAGCACGCGCTTTTCCGACAAGCGCAGGAACTCGACCTGGCGGAACGTGGAGGCACGGCGCGGCGTCAACACCACGCCGGCGAAGTGCGACAGGTTCGACAGCAACTGCGCCGCGGTCTGGATGGCGCGCTGCGGCTCCGCCACTTGCAGTTGGCCTTCGATCGCGCGCGTCTGCTCCTCCTCCAGCGGCTGCACGGTGAGCAGCGTATCGACGAACAGCCGGTAGCCGCGCGGCGTGGGAACCCGCCCCGCCGACGTGTGCGGGCTGGCGACGTAACCCATTTCCTCCAGGTCCGACATCACGTTGCGGATCGTCGCCGGCGAGATGTCCAGACCGGACAACTTGGAAAGCGAGCGCGAGCCGACCGGCTGACCCTCGGCGATGTAACGCTCGATCAGCGTCTTCAGCAGCAGGCGGGCGCGTTCGTCGAGAACGTTTCGCATATACGCGGCGGGGCGGCCGGGAATGAGCCGCCCGCAGACGCAAGCTTACTGGTGTTCTTGATAGAGTGCGGGCCATGGCGCAGCCCTTCAAGTACGTCGCGATCTTCGCCAAACCGCGCGCGGAAGGCATACGCGAGCCGCTGGCGGCGATCGCCGCCATTGTCGAACGGGCGCAACTGGTGCCGATGTTCGACGCCGCCACCCGCGACCTCGCCGGCTTGGACGCTTATCCGGGCTTTTCGTTGCAGGCGATCGGCAAGCAGGCCGATGTCGCGATCGTGCTCGGCGGCGACGGCACGATGCTCGGCATCGCGCGCGAACTGGCACCGTTCCGGATCCCGCTGATCGGCGTCAACCACGGGCGCCTGGGGTTCATGACCGACATCGCCGTGGACCAGGTCGAGGTTCTGTCCGCGATGCTGGCGGGCCGCTACGAAACCGACCGCCGCGTACTGCTCGATGCCGAAGTGCTGCGCGGCGACGACGTCGTGTTCCGCTCGCGCGCGCTGAACGACGTGGTCGTCTCGCGCGGGGTGGCCGGCGGAATGCTCGAGTTCACCGTCCGCGTGGACGGCGTGACGATGTACAACCAGCGCGCCGACGGCCTGATCGTGGCCACGCCGACCGGTTCGACCGCGTATGCATTGTCGGCCAACGGCCCCATCCTGCACCCGTCGCTCGCCGGGCTCGTGCTGGTGCCGGTGGCGCCGCAGACGCTGTCGAACCGGCCGATCGCGCTGCCCGACACCTGCGTGATCGAGATCGAAGTCACCGACGTGCGCGATGCCTCCGCGCATTTCGACATGCAATCGTTCGCGCTGCTGCGTTCCGGCGACATCGTACGCGCGCGCCGCAGCGCGGATTTCGTTACCCTGCTGCACCCGGTCGGCTACAACTACTTCGCCACGCTGCGGCAGAAGCTGCACTGGAACGTGATGCCGGGCGAACCGCACGGGCGGGTTTGAATGCAGATCCCACGATGCTGCTGTCCCTGTCGATCCGCAACTTCGTTATCGTCGACGAACTGGACCTGGAGTTCGCGCCCGGCTTCACGGTGCTGACCGGCGAGACCGGCGCCGGCAAATCGATTCTGATCGACGCGCTGCAACTGGCGCTCGGCGAGCGCGCCGATGCCGACGTGGTGCGCGAAGGCGCGCCGCGCGCCGACATCAGCGCCGAGTTCCGCGCGGGCAGCGCGGCGCTCGAGTGGCTTGCCGCCAACGAGCTGACCGGCGAAGCCGACACCGTACTCGTGCGGCGCACGGTCGACGCGGCCGGGCGCAGCAAAGCGTTCGTCAACGGCACAGCCGCCACGCTGGCGCAACTGCGCGAGCTCGGCAGCCTGCTGGTGGACGTACATGGCCAGCACGCCCATCAGTCACTGCTCAGACCGGCTGCGCAACTGCGTCTGCTCGACGAGCATGGCGGACTGCAAGCGCTGGCGGCCGAGGTCGCCGGCGCATACGCGGCGTGGCGGCGTGCGAGCCGGGCGCGGGCGGACGCGGAGGCGATGGCCGCCAGCGCCGCAGCCGAGCAGCAACAGTTGCGCTGGATCGTGGAGGAATTGGGCGACCTCGCCCCCGGCGAAGGAGAATGGGAGGCGGTGGAAGCCGAGCACAAGCGGCTCGCGCACGCGGCCGCGCTGCTCGAAGGTGCCCAGGCGGCGATCGACGCGCTGGCAGAAGAGGACGGCTCGGCGCTCGAACGCATCGACACCTGCGCGACCCGGCTGCAACAGTTGGCGGAGTTCGACGGGCGGCTCAAGGCTGCGCTCGAACTGCTCGCCAACGCGCGCATCCATGTCGACGAGGCGGCGGCCGAGCTGCGGCGCTATCTGGACCGCGCCGATCTCGACGGCGCGCGCCTGGCGCAAGTCGAAGCGCGCGTGGCGGCACTGCACGCCGCGGCGCGCAAGTTTCGCACGCAGCCGGCGCAGTTGCCGGCCTTGCTGCACTCGGCGCAGGACAAGCTCGTCGCGCTGTCGGCGGTCGCGGATTTAGACGCGCTACGCCGCGCCGAAGCGCAGGCCGAAGCCACCTACCAGGCGGCGGCGCAAAAGCTGTCGCGCGCGCGCGCGCAGGCGGCCGCGTACATGGGCGCCGAGGTCACGCGCGCGATGCAGGACCTGGCGATGCCCGGCGGCCGCTTCGAGGTGGCGCTCGCGCCCGCCGAACCTTCGGCCACCGGCAACGAGCGCGTCGAGTTCCTGGTCGCCGGCCACGCCGGCACGGCGCCGCGGCCGCTGGCCAAGGTCGCCTCGGGCGGCGAGCTG
>DATLZG010000388.1:0-4355 GCA_035574095.1 Burkholderiaceae bacterium
GCCCTGGCGGCCGCGCGTGATCGTCTCCGCAATCGTCGCGGTCGAACCGCCGTACGTCCACAGGCGGTTGGTCAGATCCGGCGCGCCGACCTGCGGATTGCCCTTGCCGTCGGCGCCGTGACAGGCGGCGCAGGCGGCGAACTTCGCCTTGCCGCGCACCGCGCGCACCGAGTCGTGCGCGGAGTTGGACAACGACAGCACGTAGTGCGCGACGTCGGCCACGTCCTCGGCGCTGCCGACGGCCGCCGCCATCGGCGGCATCATCCCCTGCCGCCCTTCGGTAATGGACTTGACGATCGCCTCGGGCGTGCCGCCCCACAGCCATTCGCTATCCGCCAGGTTCGGGAAACCGCGCGCGCCGCGCGCGTCCGACCCGTGGCATTGCGCGCAGTTGTTCAGAAAGATGCGCTCGCCCATCTGCCGCGCGCGCGGATCGGCCGCTACTTTCTCGATCGGCTGCTGCAGGTAAGCGGCGAACAGCGGCCCGTACTTGGCGTCCGCGCGCTTGACTTCCTCGGCGTGCTGGCCGGTCGACGTCCATTTCAGCAGGCCCTTGAACTGCGTCCCCAGCCCCGGGTAGAGGATCAGATAGACGATCGAAAACAGCACCGTCAGATAGAACAGCACGATCCACCAGCGCGGCATCGGGTTGTGGAACTCGCGCAGGTCGCCGTCCCAGACGTGCCCGGTCGTCTCCGGCTGCTGGCCCGGCGCGACCACCACGCGGCGCCGGCTCTGCACCTTCAAAAACACCGCGCAGCCAATCACCGACGCGACCGAGATGATCGCCACGTAGTAGTCCCAGAACACGCTGTAGAAGTCGCTCATTCCCTTTCCTCCCGCGCACGGCCCGGCCGCGGCATCTCGGTATCGGCGAACGGCAGCCGCTGCGCTTCCTCGAACGCCTGCCGGCTGCCGCGCCGGTACGCCCACCAGACGATGCCGACGAACGTGACGAACGCCACCGCCGTCAGCACGCCGCGCACGAAGTTGATATCCATGGTCCGCGCTCCATCGCCTTCAGCGGACGCCGCGCAACTGCACGCCGAGGCCCTGCAGGTAAGCGATGACGGCGTCCATCTCGGTCTTGCCCTTCAGCGCCGCGGGCGCCTGCGCGATTTCCTCGTCCGTGTACGGAACGCCGACCCGGCGCAGCGCGCGCATGCGCGCCTGCACGTCGACACTCTCGACCGACGCGGTGGCCAGCCACGGGTACGCGGGCATGTTCGATTCCGGCACCACGTCGCGCGGATTGAGCAGATGGATGCGGTGCCACTCGTCGGAGTAGCGGCCGCCGACCCGCGCCAGGTCCGGCCCTGTGCGCTTGCTGCCCCACTGGAACGGGTGGTCGTACACCGACTCGCCGGCGACCGAGTAGTGGCCATAGCGCAGCGTCTCGGCGCGGAACGGCCGGATCATCTGCGAGTGGCAGTTGTAGCAGCCCTCGCGGATGTAGATGTCGCGTCCGACCAGGCGCAGCGGTTCGTACGGCTTGACGCCGGCCACCGGCTCCGTGGTCTGGCGCTGGAAGTACAGCGGCACGATCTCCACCAGGCCGCCGACCGCGACCACGAGGATCACGAGCACGATCAGCAGCCAGGAGTTCTGCTCGATGGTGTCATGCGTGAGTTTCATCTTGTTCGCACTCTCAGCTAGGGTTGGCCGCCGGCGACGGCGGTCGGTCGCCGGCCGCCGCGTTCAGGCGTGCGCCAGCGCCGTTGGCACCGGGTCTTCGACCGATTTGCCGGCGCGCACGGTCTTCACCACGTTCCACAGCATCAAGCAGATGCCGGCCAGGTACAGCACGCCGCCCAGCAGGCGGATCACGTAAAACGGGAACGTCGCCTTCACGCTTTCGACGAAGGTGTAGGTCAGCGTGCCGTCCTCGTTCACCGCGCGCCACATCAGGCCCTGCATCACGCCGGCGATCCACATCGCGGCGATGTACAGCACGATGCCGATGGTGGCGATCCAGAAGTGAAGCGTCACCGCCGGCATCGAATACATCTCGGTGCGGCCGTACAGGCGCGGGATCAGGTAATAAAGCGCGCCCATCGACACCAGGCCGACCCAGCCGAGCGCGCCCGAGTGGACGTGACCGATGGTCCAGTCCGTGTAGTGCGACAGCGCGTTGACCGTCTTGATCGACATCATCGGCCCTTCGAAGGTCGACATGCCGTAGAACGACACCGACACGATCAGGAACTTCAGGATCGGGTCCTCGCGCAGTTTGTGCCAGGCGCCGCTCAACGTCATGATGCCGTTGATCATGCCGCCCCACGACGGCGCCAGCAGGATCAGCGAGAACAGCATGCCGAGCGACTGCGCCCAGTCCGGCAGCGCCGTGTAGTGCAGGTGATGCGGGCCGGCCCACATGTAGGTGAAGATCAGCGCCCAGAAGTGCACGACGCTCAGGCGATACGAGTACACCGGCCGGCCCGCCGCCTTCGGGATGAAGTAGTACATGATCCCGAGAAAGCCGGCGGTGAGGAAAAAGCCGACCGCGTTGTGGCCGTACCACCATTGCACCATCGCATCCTGCGCGCCGGCGTAGGCCGAGTACGACTTCAGCGCGGACCACGGAATCGCCGCCGAGTTGACGATGTGCAGCAGCGCGACCGTCAGGATGAAGGCGCCGAAGAACCAGTTGGCGACGTAGATGTGCTTGACGGTCCGCTTGGCGATGGTGCCGAAGAAGACGATCGCGTAGCTGACCCACACGACCGCGATCGCCACGTCGATCGGCCACTCGAGTTCCGCGTATTCCTTGCCTTGCGTGTAGCCGAGAGGCAGCGTGATCGCGGCCGCCACGATCACCGCCTGCCAACCCCAGAACGTGAACCACGCCAGCCCGGGCAGGAACAGCGGCGCCTGCGAAGTGCGCTGCACGACGTAATAGCTGGTCGCGAACAGCGCGCTGCCACCGAAGGCGAAGATCACCGCGTTCGTGTGCAGCGGCCGCAGGCGGCCGAAGCTGAACCACGGCAGATCGAAATTCAGAGCCGGCCAGGCCATCTGCGCGGCGACGATCACGCCGACCAGCATGCCGACGATGCCCCAGACGACGGTCATGATCGAAAACGCCCTCACCACGCCGTAGTGGTAGGTCTGTTGCGGCGAGATTGCGGTCATCTTGGTTTTCCTGCGTGCGTTTGCGTGCGCGGAGCGCCCGCGCATGCTACGGTCGGAACACCGCCGGCCGTTGATTCAAGTCAACAAAACCGCGGCGCTGTGTGACGCGGTTCGCAATCCCGCAGCGCTACGTGACGCGGTTCTCAATCGCCTTCCGACCGTTCTTCGGTCTCGACGATGCGGCGGCCCTCCGCGTCGAGATCGTCGAACTGCCCCGACAGCACCGACCACGCCAGCACGCCGCCGATGCCGAGCACCAGCAGCACCGACAGCGGTATCAGCAGATACAGCGCATCCATCGTCAGGCCTGCGGCGGCATCTCGATGGTGCGCGCACGCAATGCGTTGGCGAGCACTGCGGCCGAGCTCGCCGCCATGCCGACCGCTGCCAGCGCCGGTGTCAGATGACCGAGGGCGGCCAGCGGAATCACCACCACGTTGTAAGCGAACGCCCAGCCGAGGTTGCCGCGCACGACGCGCATCGTCTTGCGTGCGGCGGCAAACAGCAGCGCGACGTCGGCCAGACGCCCGGTGAGCGCGATGAAGTCGGCGCGCGCCTGCGCCAGCGCCGCGCCTTCGGCGAGCGCGATCGACACGTCCGCCTGCGCGATCACCGGCGCGTCGTTCAGCCCGTCGCCGAGCATCGCCACTCGGCTTCCCTGCGCCTGCAGCGCCGCCACCAGTTGCCGCTTGCTTTCGGGCGTCTGTTGCGCATACACGCCGCGCGTGGCCACACCCAGCTCGCGCGCGACGCGCTCCACCGGTTCGCGCCGGTCGCCGGACACCAGCACGATCTGTACGCCCGCTTCCTGCACGCGCTGCACGAATTCGGCGGCACCGGCGCGATACACCTCGCCGAACGCGAACAGCGCCAGCGGCCCGCTGTGATCGGCGAGCACGACCACACTCGCCGCGCGCAGTTTTTCCTGCTCGAGCCGGCGCAGCAGCCGCGCCGCCACCGGCTGCGGTTCGCGCGTCACCAGTCCCAGCGCGTAATCCGGCTTGCCGATGCGCAGCCGCTTGCCGCCGACGGTGCCTTCCACCCCGGCGGCGGCGGCGATGACTGCGTCGGCGACCGGCGGCAGGCTCAGACGCGCTTGCTGCGCGGCGCGCTTCAGCGCGCGCGCGAACGGATGGTTGGACAGCTCTTCCAGCGCCGCCGCCTGTGCCAGCAGCACGTTGGCGTCGCGCCCGCGCAGCGGCACGATGCGGGCCAGCTCCGGC
>DATLZG010000389.1:0-11844 GCA_035574095.1 Burkholderiaceae bacterium
CGCGAGGCGCGGCGAGGGGACCATTGGCCAGAGCCAAGGACCCGAGCCGCAACGACGCGATGCGCCCCAGGCGCCCCCGCCCCGCAGGGTTGCGACGATAAGCGGGCGTACGCGGTGTTGGCGCGCTCGGCCGTAGGCCAAGCTACTGTCCTTCGCGCGCCGCCTGGCGTCCGCCCGCTTCTCGTCGCAACGCGGCCGTCGGGGATTTTGAGATAGGTTCTGACTGTGCCTGTATAGTGCCGTCCTGAGCGGTGCTGTCGTTCCGGTCGGCACCCTTCCCTCGCGGTTCCTGGGCAACACGCCCGTCGTTCCCGAAGCCTTTCATTCACCGCATCTTCCTGCACCGGTTCTGCGCTCCCGCGCGCAACAGGACGTGCACAGGAGATTCATTTGAGTTCTAGCTTTGCCAGCCTCGGGCTGGCGGACGCGCTGGTGCGTGCCGTCGCCGACGAGGGCTACACGCAGGCCACGCCGATTCAGGCGCAGGCCATTCCGCTGATCCTTGCCGGCCGCGACGTGCTCGCCGCCGCGCAGACCGGCACCGGCAAGACCGCCGCTTTCACGCTGCCGCTGTTGCAGTCGATCGCCACCCGCCACCGCACGCGCCCGCAACCCAAAGCCGTGCGCGCGCTGATCCTGACGCCGACGCGCGAACTGGCGGCACAGGTGGAGGCGGCAGTGCGCACCTACGGCCGACACTTGCGGGTTTCGTCGGCGGTCGTCTACGGCGGCGTCGGCTTCCAGCCGCAGGTCGAGGCTCTCAAGCGCGGCGTCGACATCCTGGTCGCCACGCCCGGCCGGCTGCTCGACCACGTCGGCCAGCGCACCGTCGATCTGTCGGCGGTCGAAGTGCTCGTGCTCGACGAAGCCGACCGCATGCTCGACATGGGCTTCATCCATGACATCCGGCGCGTGCTCGCGCAGTTGCCGGCCGCGCGCCAGAACCTGCTCTTTTCGGCCACCTTCTCCGACGACATCCGCGCGCTTGCGCACGGACTGCTCAGAGATCCGGCGACGGTGGAGGTGGCCCGGCGCAACGAAGTGGCCGCGCTGGTCACGCACGTCGTGCATCCGGTCGCCAAGGAGCGCAAACGGGAGCTGCTGCGCGATCTGATCGTCGCCGGCGACTGGCGGCAGGTGCTCGTGTTCACGCGCATGAAACACATGGCCAACCGCTTGGCGGAGCAGTTGCAGAAGGACGGTCTCGCCGCGGCGGCGATTCACGGCAACAAGAGCCAGGGTGCGCGCACGCGCGCGCTGGCGGCGTTCAAAGACGGTTCGGTGCGCGTGCTGGTGGCCACCGATATCGCGGCGCGCGGGCTCGACATCGAGCAGTTGCCGCACGTGGTGAATTTCGAGCTACCGAACGTGCCTGAGGACTACGTGCATCGGATCGGTCGCACCGGCCGCGCCGGCACGCCGGGGCACGCGGTGTCGCTGGTTTCTCCCGACGAAAGCGCCTACCTGCGCGACATTGAACGTCTATTGAAGAGACAGTTGCCGCGTCAGGTCGTGCCCGGCTTCGAAGCCGGGAAACCGGCAACGATTCCCGACGACGAACCGCGGCGGCGCGCCGCGCGCACCCCGCACCCGCCGCGGGCGGCCAAGCCGCGCCACGAGCGCAAGACCGAGAGCACGCACGCGCAGGTGACGCGTCCGGCTCCGACTCCGCACCACGGCCGCGACCGCCAAACCGACACCGGCGTGCGCAGCCATCTGCCACCGGGCTGGCCGGCGCGCTCCCGATAGTTGGGGCCGGTCGCCCAGCTTCGCGTTTGCCACGGATTCATTCAGACGCGGATCTACGCGGATAGACGCTGAAAAGAATCGTGTTCATCCGCGGTTTGAACTCCTCTGCCACGGATTCACACGGAAAGCCACGGATTTCGTTCCGACTCATCCGTGCAGTTCGTGTAATCCGTGGTTCCCTCGTCTCTCCAGCGCCATAAAGGGCAAGGGTTTAACCACGGATTCCACGGATTGCACGAATTTGAAGGTCAGGAATCCGTGTTCATCCGTGGCCCCGACATACCCATGGTGCCGAGCCACATCGGCGGTTGCTCGCTCGGTAGACTCGCGGTTACGTCGCCTTCGGAGCTCGCCGATGGACTCGCTCGAAACTTCCCGCGCCGAGGTCCGTGCCCGGATCGCTGCGCTGCGCCGCGCGCTGCGCGCGCGCAAGCTCGATGCATGGATCGTTCCTTCGGCCGATCCGCATCTGTCGGAGTACCTGCCGCGACGCTGGCAGGGCCGGCAGTGGCTGAGCGGCTTCACCGGGTCGGCGGGGCTGCTGATCGTCACCCCCGTGTTCGCCGGGTTGTGGGTCGATAGCCGTTACTGGGTGCAGGCCGAAACCGAGCTCGCCGGCACCGGCATCAACGTGATGAAGGTCGGCGGCGCCAACAGCCTCGCCTATGCCGATTGGCTGGCCGAGAACGTTCCCGTCGAGGGCGCCGTCGGCGTGGACGGCGCGGTGCTCGGTCTGGCGCAAGCGCGCGCGCTCCAAGAGAGGCTGGCGCCGCGCGGCATCAAGCTCGTCACCGACTTCGACTTGCTCGACGAGGTGTGGCAGGACCGTCCCGGTTTGCCCACCGTCCCGGTGTACGAGCACGCGGCCGCGTACGCGCCGGTCTCCCGGCGCGAGAAGCTGGCGCTGGTGCGCGCGGAGATGAAGAAGGCCGGCGCCGACTGGCACCTGATCTGCACGCTCGACGACATCGCCTGGCTCACCAATTTGCGCGGCTCCGACGTCCCCTTCAATCCGGTGTTCGTCGCTTTCGCCTTGATCGGGGCCTCCGAGGCCAAGCTGTTCCTCGCCGAAGAAAAGGTGCCACCCGAGCTGCGCGCGCGGCTGCTCGCCGACGGGTTCACCGTCGCGCCATACGGCGAGGCCGCGCAGGCCGTCGCGCGGCTGCCGGCCGGCAGCACGCTGCTCGTGGATCCGCGCCGCGTCACGTTCGGCCTGCGGCAGAAGGTCCCGGCGCAGGTGCGCGTGGTCGAAGCGGTCAACCCGTCGACGCTCGCCAAGGCGCGCAAGACCGATGCCGAGGTCGCCCACGTGCGCCATGCGATGGAACTGGACGGGGCGGCGCTGGCGGAGTTCTTCGCCTGGTTCGAAGGCGCGCTCGCGCGGCACGAGCGCATCACGGAACTGACCATCGACGAGCGCATCACCGCCGCCCGCGCGCGGCGGCCCGGCTTCGTGTGTCCGAGCTTCCCGACCATCGCCGGCTTCAACGCCAACGGCGCGCTGCCGCACTATCGCGCCACACCGGAAGCGCACGCGGTCATCGCCGACGCCGGCAAGATCGGCAGCGGCCTGCTGCTGATCGATTCCGGCGGGCAATACGAGTGCGGCACCACAGACATCACGCGTGTCGTGCCGGTCGGCACCGTCAGCGCCGAACAGCGGCGCGATTACACACTGGTGCTGAAAGGCATGATCGCGCTGTCCCGCTTGCAGTTTCCGCGCGGCACGCGCTCGCCGATGATCGACGCCATCGCGCGCGCGCCGATCTGGGCCGCGGCGGCCGACTACGGCCATGGCACCGGCCACGGCGTCGGTTACTTCCTCAACGTGCACGAGGGACCGCACGGCATCACGCCGTACCTGCCGCCCGATCCCGCCACGGCGCTGGAGCCCGGCATGATCACCTCGAACGAGCCGGGCCTTTACCGGCCGGGGCGCTGGGGCGTGCGCATCGAGAACCTGGTGCTGACGGTGCCTGCCGCGAGCACCGAGTTCGGCGAGTTCCTGAAGTTCGAAACGCTGACGCTTTGTCCGATCGACACCCGCTGCATCGAGCGCAGCCTGATGACCGCGGACGAGATCGCGTGGCTGAACGACTATCACGCACACGTGGTCGAGCGCGTCGGCCCGCACGTCAGCGGCGACGCCTGGCAGTGGCTGCAGAACCGCACGCGGCCGATCTGATGAGCGACGGCGCCGCGCTCCTCGTGTA
Source organism: Burkholderiaceae bacterium (assembly GCA_035574095.1). Taxonomy (GTDB): domain Bacteria; phylum Pseudomonadota; class Gammaproteobacteria; order Burkholderiales; family Burkholderiaceae_F; genus JAKANT01. The sequence continues at coordinate 3,963 of DATLZG010000389.1, forward strand.
CGTCGCGGACCCGATGTGCTCGTGGTGCTACGGCTTCGCGCCCGAATTGCACGCCCTACAGGAACGTTTACCCCAAGTGCCGGTGGTCGTCGTCACCGGCGGTCTGCGCGCGTTCAACACGCAGCGCATGGACGCGCAATTGAAAGACTTCCTGCGCCACCACTGGGAAGAAGTCGCGCAGCGCAGCGGGCAGCCGTTCTCGCATGCGCTCCTCGAGCGCGATGACTTCGTCTACGACACCGAGCCGGCGTGCCGCGCCGTGGTGACCGTGCGCGAACACGACGCGCGGCTCGCGCTGCCGATGCTGCACGCCGTCCAGCGCGCGTTCTACGCCGCGGGGCTCGACGTCACGCGCGGCGAAGTGCTGGCCGACGTGTACGCCGAGCTGTGCGCGCGCGAACCGAGCGATTTCGATCCGACCGCGTTCTATGCCGCCTGGGCCGGCGACGCGATGAAACAGGCCACGTTGCGCGACTTCGAGATGACGCAGGAGTGGGGGATCCGCGGCTTCCCGACGCTGATCGCCGTGCGCGACGGCGAGGCGCACCTGATTGCCAACGGCTACATGAAAGCCGGCGCTCTGGCCGACCGCACCACGGCGGCTCTGGAGCCGCGGCGCTGACGGCGGGACCGCGCGGCGGCATGGCCGGGGTACCATCGCGCCGGGCCCGGCAGGGGACGGACCGGGCGGACAACGAATCGAAACCGCGTCGCCCGATTCCGTGAACGAACAAGCCTTTCAGCGCCAGACATCGGCGCGCTCCCTCGCACCGGTCTGGCGCCCGGCGCCGGCGATCTGGGCCTCCGTGGGTTGGCACGGCGCGGCCGGCCTGCTGTTCGCGGTCAACCCGGCCACTTGGCCGTGGGCGCTCGGCGCAGTCGCCGCCAATCACCTGCTGCTGACCGCGGCCGGACTGTGGCCACGCTCCACCCTGCTCGGCCCGAACGTCGTCCGCCTGCCGCCGGCGGCCATCGCGCGCGGGCAGATCGCGCTCACGTTCGACGACGGACCGGACCCCGAGGTCACGCCGCGCGTGCTGGATCTGCTGGACGCCGCCGGCGCGCGCGCCAGTTTTTTCTGCATCGGCCGGCGCGCACGCGCGCACCCCGCGCTGGTGCGCGAGATCGTTGCCCGCGGCCATCGGGTGGAGAACCACGGCGACGCGCACTCCAAGGCCTTCGCGGCCTACGGGTACTCGCGCATGCGTGCCGACATCGAAGCAGCCCAGGACGCGCTCGCGGATCTGACCGGCCACCGGCCGCGATTCTTTCGCCCGTTGGGCGGGCTGCGCAGCCCGCTGCTCGATCCAGTGCTTGCACGGCTGAACTTGCGGCTCGCGAGCTGGACACGGCGCGGTTTCGATTCGGTGCAAAGCGATCCGCGACGCGTGTATCGACGCCTGGTGCGGGGCTTGGCCGCCGGCGACGTGCTGCTGCTGCATGACGGCTTTACGGCACGCACCGAGCGCGGCGAACCGGTTTCGCTGGCCGTTTTGCCGCCGCTACTGGCGGCGATACGGGCAGCGGGTTTACAGTCCGTCACGTTGGCCGACGCGGTGCCGTAGGGCCGGGCCGGCCGGAACAGGGGGAGGGTTCTTCCATGCGCGTCACGCTCGTTCACCCCGCCGGCTTCAACTTCGTCCCGGGCCAGCCCGACTTCGCGATGCTCGCCAACCGCATGGCGCCGGTCGGCATCATGCAGCTGGCCAGTTGGCTGGAGAAACACGGCCACCCGACCGCGCTGCACGACTGCCTCGGGCCGCACGCGCCATCCGGCATCGAAGCGAACGCCGAGATCGTGCTGGCGACCGGTCCAGACCTGGTCGGGTTCTCCGCCACCACCTCCAGCTTCATGGACGCGGCGGACATGGCCGCGTACATCAAGAACAAGCGACCGCACGTAAAGATCGTGGTCGGCAACGTGCACGTGTCCTCGCTCGGCACGCCGATCCTCGACCACTTTCCCGAGATCGACTACCTGGTGATCGGCGAAGGCGAAGGGCCGCTGCTCGATCTGGCCGACGGCAAGCCGCTCGCCGAGATCGCCAACCTGTGCTGGCGCGACGGCGACCGCGCCGTGTTCAACGGCCGCCGCGAGCGCATCCAGAACCTCGACGAACTGCCGTTCCCGGCGTACGAAAAGCTGCGCGGCTTCCCGCGCGACTACCACATGCCGATCTTCACCTACGTCAAGCGCTACGGCGCGACGATGGTGGGTTCGCGCGGCTGCCCGTACACCTGCTCGTTCTGCGACCGCACGGTGTTCGAACGGCTGTACCGGACCAATTCACCCGAGTACACGTACGAACACATGAAGTATCTGCGCGACCGCTTCGGCGTGTACCACATCAACTTCTACGACGACCTGTTCACCGCCAGCAAGAAGCGCGTGTTCGGTCTGTGCGAGCTGCTGATCAACAAACCGCTCGGCATGCAGTTCAACTGCGCGATTCGCGCCGGCCACACGTCGCCGGAGATGCTGCGCCTGCTCAAGCGCGCCGGCGCGCTGATGGTCTCGCTCGGCATCGAATCGGCCGACCCGGAGATGATGGAACGGCACAAGGCCGGCGTCACGTTGGAGGCGGTGCGCCAGACCGTGCACGACATCCACGCCGCCGGGCTGCGCGCCAAGGGGCTGTTCATCTTCGGCATGCCGGGCGAGACGGCCGCGACCTTCCGCCGTACCAGCGACTTCATACTCGAGCTCGGCCTGGACGACATGAACGTCACCAAGTTCGCGCCGCTGCACGGCGCGCCGATCTGGGAAGAATGTCTGAGCGGCGAAGCCGGCGAGTTCAACGAGGACTGGCGCCTGATGAACTGCCTGAACTTCGTGTTCAAGCCGCACGGCTTCGCTTCGCGCGAGGAAATGGACGCGCTGTACAACTGGCACATCATGCGCTTCTACAACGGGCCCGCGTTCCGGCGCCGCTTCGTGCGCCGGCTGTGGCAGCACCGCTGGAGCCTGTGGCACCTGCTCAAGCACGTGCCGCAGACGGTGGCCGCGATGCGCTACTTCCACGCCAACCGCGAGGAGCTGGAGCGCATCAAGCGCGAGTTCAAGCGCCATCCGCGCCAGCCGCTGGGCCTGATGCCGATCCTCAGCCCCGAGATCGAAGCCGACAACCGAGCGACGAGCGCCGCCACGCGCGCCGCGCCGGTCAAGATGAGCTGGGCACGAAAGACGCAGGCCACTGGCGCGACGGCGGCGGCAGGCTAGTTACCCCCTAGAGCCGCGCTGCCGGCTTTCCGGGCGCGCAGCGCGGACCGACCGAGCCACGCGTTCTCGGGCGCCACGCGCGATGCGGCGCCGACTTCGGCATCCGCGCTCGGTCGTCGATCACTGTCACCTTGCTTCTGCGCGCGCCTCCAACGCTCGACTTCACGCGGGCGCAGCGACGGCTCGGGCCGCGCTGCGACGCAGCTCGTAGTAGTGCTCTCCGTCGGGCAGGACACGGCAGAACCTCCAGCCCGCGGCCTCGTAGAACCGCTGGGCTCTGGTACCAGGATCGGTGCTCAGCCAGATGAATGCGACGCCCTGCGAGAAGAGCCATTCAACCATGGCGTCATGCAACCTACGGCCGTAGCCTCTGCCCTCGCGCTCCGGATCGACGAACAGCGCCCATACGTTCCGCGTTTCTCGGTTTCCAACCGCGAACGCGACGACGCGCCCCTCTTCTGTGATGACCCAGCCACGGCCCGTGACCTCGATCTCGCGGACGTAGTGCTCCTCCCGAATAGCCGTGGAAGTGAGCCTGTTCTCGCGCACCGCAAGGCGAACCCGATGCATGCCGGGGATGTCCTCGCGTACAGCTTGCCGAAGCACTCCGTCCATCACGTGCGGCCTATGCAACCTCTGAAAAACGTGGACTCCTGAGCGAGCGCTCGGTTTGGAGAGCCGCTGCAAGGCTGACGGCGAGCAGAGGCGCGCTTCGCCTATCTCGTTTCGGTCGCGTTCGACGGCGGCAGCGATGACGCGGCGGGCGGAGCCTGCCGTCGCATGTCCGCCCGATGGCCGGGTTAGGCGGCATCGAGGCAGGCGTTCAATCGAGGAACGTCCAAGTGTGCGCGCCGTCGAAGCGCCTGACAACCACGGACTCCAACAGCTTCGGATCGAAGTTGCGTAGATTCACGCCTTGCCGCGCTCCAGGCTTCGGCTCGAGCGGCTCCCAGTGGGTGAGGATGCCGCAGATCCTGCAGCGTACGTTTCTGAGCGTCCGATCGCCCCAGATGTACTCCTCGGTGTTCTCCGGGTGGCCCTGAACGGCGACCGTTCCGAATTCGTAGTAGGCAAAGATGGCACCCGAGCGGCGACACAACGAACAGTTGCAGCTCGTCGCCTTCTCTGGAGCGCTCGGAACAGTGAGGCGAACGGCCCCGCAATGGCAGGATCCTTGAAGCGACAGTGGGGGCCGTTGTTGATGCATGGAATGAGCAGTCGATGATTCCTGTGCCGCCTAAAGTGTTTTCGATTAGCACTCGCTGCTAATCAACATGACCTCGGATTCAATAACGCCGGATCAGAGCTCGCCCGGAAACCGCGCCGAGCCACGATAATCGCCCGGGACATGTATAAACATACATCATTAACAGACCCATCGGAAACGGCATCGTCGACCATCCCGGCACGTTACCGTCGCGACCGCGGCCGTTGTGCTCGGCCAATCGGCGCCGGCAACGGCATGCACGCGCCTTTATCGTTCGAAGGCGCTCCGCACGCCCCGCCTCCGGCGATCGCCCGCCAGCCCGACAAAGACCCCCGGCGCCTGCACCGCGCCCGTCGGTGTCTGCATTTCGAATCGCGCGAGGCTTCGAACTGCACAAGGCTCCTGCCGCCGCTCATGCCCCGGCTTCGTGGCCCTGCCGCCTCACCCCCTCAGATCGATCACCTTCACCCGCACGCGTCGCTCTTTGCCGCCGCGGGAGACGGTCAGTTCGGCGGTGCTGCCGATGCCGGTGCGGTCGAGTTCCGCCGCCAGTTGCGATACCGATTCGATCGGTTTGCCGTTGACCGCGACGATCACGTCGCCCAGTTCGCCGGTGCGCTGATTGAGCGGCTGCAAGCCGGCTTCGGCCGCCGGCGTGCCGCGCGTGACTTGCGCGATCACCACGCCGGAGATGCCGGCGCGCGCCACGAGATCGGGACGCACCGGCACGATGCCGATGCCGGGCAGCGGCGCGTGGCCGCGCGCGATTAGCGAGGGCACGATGCGGTTGACGAGGTCGGCCGGAATCGCGAAGCCGACGCCGGCCGAGGAACCGCTGGCGGAGCGGATCGCGGTGTTCACACCGATCAGCCGGCCGGCGGAGTCGAGCAGCGGCCCACCCGAGTTGCCGGGGTTGATCGGAGCGTCGGTCTGGATCACGCCCGCCACCTCGCGGAACCCTTCGATCGTCGGCAGCTCGCGATCCAGCGCGCTGACGATGCCATGCGTCAGCGTGCGGCTCAGCCCGAACGGATTGCCGATCGCCACCACGGTCTGGCCGATCTTCAGGTCCTTGGAGGTGCCGAGCGGAATCGGCTTCAGGTCCTTCGGCACCCGCTTCAGTTTCACCACCGCCAGGTCGTATTCGGGCGCGAAGCCGACCGGCTCGGCCTCGATCGGTTTGCCCGCGTCCAGTTGCACGAACACGCGCCGCGCGCCCTCGACGACGTGATTGTTGGTGACGATATGGCCGGCGTTGTCCCACACGAAGCCGCTGCCCGCGCCCTGCCCCACCTCGGCCGTGAATAGCCCCGTTCGCTGCACGACTTCGGTCGTGATGTAGGCCACCGAAGGGGCGGCGTTTTCGAACAGCGCCACCATGCGCCGCTCGTCTTCGAAAAGCGGCCCGCGCGGCGTGACTGGGCGGGGCTCGGCCCGCGGCGGCATCTGCCCCAGCACCACGGCGGTGCCCACGCCGGCCGCCACCAGCATGCCGGCAAGCAGTACCCAACGTCGTTTACTGTTTTGCATAAAAGTTCTCGGGAGACGAAGTTGAACCGGTACGACGTTCACCACGACGCGAGCGCGCAGCGTTTCGAACTGCACGTCGAGGGCCTGATGTCGCGTGCCGATTATCGGCTGGTCGACGGCATCATGCACTTGGTGCACACGGAAGTGCCGCCGCAGCAGCAAGGGCGACGGCTAGCCGCCGCGCTGGTGGCCGCCGCGCTCGCCTACGCCCGCGCGCACGGGCTGAAGGTGCGGCCCGTTTGCTCGTATGTGCGCGCCTACATGGCGCGCCATCCGGAGACACAAGACCTGCTGGCGCGCTGAACTGGCCGCGCGACGAATCCGTCAATGAATCCGCACCGCGCCCCGAGTCTGCGCCTGCGGTGCTCGACGGACCCGCCGACACGGCCGCGCCGATCGGCGCAACCTCGTGGCGCGCGCGACGACCTCTGCGCGCTTTCTACGCGCCGGGCATCGAGTAGGTGATGACCGAAATCAGCGCGCCCTGCGGGTCCTGGATCACCGCCATGCGGCCGACCGCGGGCAATTCGGTCACCGGCATCAGCACCTTGCCGCCCAGCTCGACCGCGCGCTTGCAGGTGGCCTCAACGTCATCGACCGTGACGTAGCAGCCCCAACCCGGCGCCATGTCGGTGCCTTGCGGAAGCTTCATCATGCCGGCGACCGAAGTATCGCCGACCTGAAACGTCGTGTAGGTACCCCCCGGCATCTGCATCTGCTTGCTGCCCCACCCGAACAGCGCGGTGTAGAAGGCGCGCGCCGCGTCGGGGTCCGGCGTCACCAGTTCGCTCCAGGAAAACGCGCCGTGCGTCTTGAAAACGTCCATTGCCGATCTCCGCTGCTGCACGAACGCGCGCCGCGGCAGCCGCCGCGTTCGTCGTGTACGCGGTACGAGTATGCACTTCTTCGCCCCGGCGCGAGCGTCGAAGCGTCGCGCCGCCGGCGGCGCTGTATGCTCGCCGCCCGTTACTCCGTCAGCCGATGTTCGACACCGCTTCCCTTGCCGAGTGGGCGCGCCTGTGGCGCGACGAGTTGCGCCAGGCGCTGGCCGTGCTGCTGATCGTCGCCGGCGGCCTGGTGGCGCGCTGGGCGCTGATGCGGCTGGTGCGCCACTTCTACAAGACGATGGAAGCGCGCGCCGCCAGTCCGGAGGACGCGAAGTGGATCGGCACCGTCGGCCGCGTGCTGCGGCAGGTGATTTCGATCGGCGTGCTGCTGGTGATCCTGATGCTGGTGCTGAACCAGTTCGGCGTGTCGATCGCACCGATCCTAGGCGCCGCCGGCGTGGTCGGCATCGCGGTCGGCTTCGGCGCGCAGAGCCTGATCAAGGACTACTTCAACGGCTTCTTTCTGCTGGTCGAAAACCAGATCCGCGTCGGCGACGCGGTGCAGATCGCCGACAAGTCGGGCCTGGTCGAGGAAGTGACGCTGCGGCGCGTGAAGCTGCGCGACTACGACGGGTCGGTGCACTACATCCCGAACGGGCAGATCACGATCGTCACCAACCGCTCGACCGAGTTCGCGTTCGCGCTGATCGAAGCCGGCATCGCGTACAAGGAGAACATCGATGCGGCGCTGGACGTGCTGCGCAAGGTGGGCGCCGAGTTGCGCGCCGATCCCGCCTTCGGCCCGAAGATCCTCGAGGACCTGGACGTCGCCGGTGTGGAGCGGTGGGAGGATTCGGCGATCGTGCTGCGCTGTCGCTTCAAGGTGCTGCCGCTCGAGCAATGGAACGTACGGCGCGAGTTCCTGCGGCGGCTGAAGGCGGCGTTCGACGCCGCCGGCATCGAGATTCCGTTCCCGCACCGGACGATCTACTTCGGCGACCCGAACGCGACAGCGGTGTTCGCTACCGCGGCACAACCATCAGCCGCGCATTCAGGCCGTCGGACAGGCTGAACTCGTATTCGCCGCCGGGCGCGAGC
>DATLZG010000390.1:0-9003 GCA_035574095.1 Burkholderiaceae bacterium
GCGACTACCTTACTTTTCCTGCCGCATCACGCACCATCTATTGTGCGTCGAGTTTGTTGCGGCAGATCTGACAAAAAACAAACCCTTTGATCTTCTAACAGGCTCGCGCATCGAGTCCCTGTCGCATTTGGGCAGCGGCGATGGGGCGCGCGAACCGCCCCATCCGGCCCGAGACGACGTGGCGTTAGGCGGCTTTCTTGCTCTTGCCTTTCACCGCGTCGTTCGCGGCTGCGGCCGCCTTGATCGTTGCTTGCGTGGCCGCAGCGAAGTTCGACTCGGCGACGTCGACCGCTTGCTTCGCAGCTTTGGCGAACGTGTCGTAGGCAGTGTTGGCCGCAGCGACGGCGCTCTTGAACATCGACACCGCGGGCTCGCTGCCTGCAGGCGCGTTCTTGGCCGCGAACTCGATCAGCTCCGCGACCTTCTTGTTGCCGTCGGCGATCTGCGCTTCGACGATCTTCGAGAGCTCGGCGCTGGCGTTGCTGGCAATGCTATACACATTGCGGCTGTAGCTGACGGCCTTCTCGATCGTCGGCTGGGCCAGACCGCCGGCCAACGAGAGCAGCTCTTGCACGTCTTTGACGCCAAGCAGCGCTTGCGTTTTCTCGGCGGATTCGTCCATCAGCGCCTTGGTGGCGGCCAGGTTCAGGTCGACGAGTTTTTCTGTGGCCTCGAACACCGCATGCGACAGGGCATACAGCGCGTCGAGTTGACTTTTCTGCAGTTCAGCGAGTTGGGCGGGCGTTGCGAACATGGGCGGCTCCAAGGGTTAAGGGTTCGGTAGTGCTGTGCCAGCTCTCCGGTTCGCCCGGAGCGTTCTGTTGCGCCGCGCATTTGTGCGACGCACAAGACGAATTCTACGCATCAGGGCGGCAATGTCAAGCCGGTTTGCGGTGTTGCAACATAACCGGGTATAACCGAGATCCAATCATTAATATATTTCTGAATCAATAATATAGGAGAATGACATCGATTCGATTCGGTATGCAATCGAGGTAATTACATTGCAACGCGCAACCGCCGTTTTCGTCTAGTGAGCTGACTCTAGAATCGATTCGCACGGCAACTTTGACTTCTCTTTTTCGGGGGCGTCTTGAGCACACGACCGGAGCCGACGAGACGGCAGCAGTACCGCCACTTCCTGGCGATCCAGACGCGCTGGATGGATAACGACGCCTACGGGCACGTGAACAATGTCGTCTACTACAGCTGGTTCGACACGGTCGTAAACGAGTACCTGATTCGATACGGCGTCCTCGATATCGCGGCCAGCCCAGTCGTCGGCCTAGTCGTAGAGACGCGCTGCAGCTACTTCAGTGAGCTTGCCTTTCCCCAGGCCGTGACCGCCGGGCTAAGGGTCGGACATTTGGGGACGTCGAGTGTGCGCTACGAGATCGGCATCTTTTCCGAGGGCGCCGATCTCGCCAGCGCTCAGGGGCACTTCGTCCACGTGTACGTGGATCGCGCGACGCGGCGGCCCGTTCCTCTACCGGCGAGCCTGCGCGACGCGCTCGAACGCCTAAGAGTCTGAGTCCGAGCCCGACGGGACCGTGAAGGTTCGCTCGGACGACATCTGCTTATAGAATCCCTGCAGCGCTTTCAGGGCGCGGTTTGATGGGTTAGAGAGGGGTCGCCCAAACGGTCTAGCGGGAGAGGAAATGGCGGCACTTCGACCCTCGCGACGCTCGACCGTCGGGGCGATCGAAGTGACAGATTCGACGCCGGGCGGAGCCAGTGGAGCAGGTAAGAGAGATGGGAAAAGTCGCGTTGGCCGCTTGCTGCGGGTTGCTCATGACGTTGTTTGCGGAGTCCCCGCGCGCGGCGCAAGATGCAAGCCTGTCGGCGGTCGATCGTGTCAAGCAGGGCGTCGTCAAGCGCTTGGCGCGAAGGGCGTCCGCGAACCGTGCCGAGGACGGGCTTCCCGTGCCACTGCGCTCGCAAGTCGCCCTTGTGGTCGACCAGGACACCGACGAAGTGCTGCTGCAGAAGAACCCCAGTGCGGTCGCACCGATCGCGTCGATCACTAAGTTGATGACCGCGCTCGTGACGATCGAGGCGGACCTGCCCCTCGATGAAGAGCTCGTCATCACGCGCGAGGACCGCACGGTCGATCGCGTACGCTCGTGGCTGCGGCCAGGCGTCAAGCTGACGCGCGCGCAAGCACTACAACTGGCACTGATGGCTTCCGAAAATCATGCGGCGCAGTTGCTCGGGCGGACGTACCCGGGCGGGATCGAGGCGTTCACCGAAGCGATGAACGCGAAGGCGCAGATGCTCGGAATGCACGATTCGCACTTCGTCGATCCCACCGGACTGTCGCCGGAGAACCGCTCGAGCCCCGCCGACCTTGTGCGACTGGTCAAGGCAGCCTACGAGTACCCGTTGCTGCGCGACTACTCCACCCGGAACGGGATGACGCTGCCGCTGGGCCGGCGCGTCGTGCGTTACAGCAACACCAACCGCCTGGTGAACAGCTCAAGCTGGGAAATCGGACTGCAAAAGACTGGTTACATCGCGGCGGCGGGCCGTTGCCTCGTGATGCAGGCCGTCATTCACGGCCGCCGCGTCGTCATGGTGTTGCTGGATTCGGCCGGCAAGTACTCGAGGATCGGCGACGCGCAGCGTATACGCAGTTGGCTCGAGTCGAATGTCTCCGGTCGCGGTACCGCGACCGCTCAAGGCGCGTAGCCGAGTCCGGCGGAAATCTTGCTCGCGGTGGCGAGCAAATCGTCGATCCACTCGTCCTGCATACGGTCGGCGGGGGCCGACAGCGACAGTCCCGCGACGATGCGTCCCGAGTCGTCGCGGATGCCGGCTGCGATGCAGCGAACGCCAAGTTCCAGTTCTTCGTTGTCGCGCGCGAAGCCGCGCGCGCGCACCAGCGACAGCTCTCGTTCCAGCTTCGGCAATTCGGTGATGCTGTTGCGCGTGTGGCCGGCGAGGCCCGTTCGCATCGCGTACGCGCGTACCACACGCGGATCGTCGTAGGCGAGAAACAGCTTCCCACTCGACGTCAGATGTAGCGGCGCGCGGCCGCCGATCGCGCGTACGACCTGCATGCCGGAGCGCTCGCTGTAGGTGCGATCGATGTAAACGATCTCGTCGCCCTGGCGCACCGACAAATTGACCGTCTGACCGGTGCGCCGATGCAGTTCCCGCATCGGCTCCAACGCCGCTTCGCGCACGGACAGCCGCGCTTTCACGAGATTGCCGAGTTCGAGCAGTCGCATTCCCAGGCGGTACGTTCCAGGCTGTTCGCCGCGGTCGACGAAACGCCCGAACACCATATCGTTCAAGATCCGGTGCGCGGTGGAGGGGTGTAGCCCGGTGATCTGAGACAGCTCTTTCAGGCTTACCGGGTCCGAGTGGGAAGCCAAGGCGTCGAGCAACCCCATCATCCGCTCGATGACTTGAATGGCGGTTTTCTGCCGATTCTGGGCCGGGCCCTTGCTCGTGCGGTTACTCATTGGTGCGTTGCGGAAACTCGATGCCTGAGCTTATACCAAGATGCGAAACGCGGAGTGATCAGATCAGATCGTATCGGTCTGATCCGCGAGCAAGTTGAGATAGCGGCCATCAGGTTCAGAGCGGACCAGCATCGGTTGGCCACAGCGCCACGGAATGGGCCGCAGTAGCTGCAAAGTACCGGGGGACCAGGAAGTCACGTCGCGCAGCAGCGTGACGTGCGGCACGAAAGGCTTGCGGTCGTAGGCAATCGCTAGCGCGTCGAGCAGCCCGCGAACGCGGGCGGCGAGCGCTTCGAGCGGCGGCGGCGTCGGGCCGCCGGCCCAGACCACCCGAGCGCGCGCGAAGTACCCGACGTGATCGAGCGCCCAATCAAATGGCTGCGCCCCGAGCGATGGCAGCCGGCGGGCGACTTCGACGGCGCGCGGTGTTTCGAGCGCGCCGATGAACGCCAGCGTCAGGTGCAGCCGTTCGCCGCGAATCCGTCTGGCACGCGGCGCCTGCGCATGCAGCCGCCCGCCGAGCGACTCCAGGCGTTCGCGCGTCTCGGGCGGCGGCCAGAGCGCGACGAAAACCCGCTGCCTCTCATGAGCATGAGTCGCGCCTCCCCGCACCGGCCCCATGGCGCGAGAACGGCTACCCGCTACGCGTCCGGCCAAGCAACGCCCGTCGGCATTCGGCGACCAGCGCGGGCCCGCGATAGATCAAGCCGGTATACAGCTGCACCAGGCAAGCGCCGGCGGCGATCTTCTCGGCTGCGTCGGCACCGCTCATGATCCCGCCGACGCCAATTATCGGCAGTCGACCCTGCACGTGCGTGGCGAGCCTGCGGATCACGGCGGTCGAACGCGCGAACAAGGGCGCGCCGGACAATCCCCCCGGTTCCGCGGCGTGCCGCTGGCCGGCGACGCCGTCGCGCGCGAGCGTCGTGTTGGTCGCGATTACGGCGTCGATGCCGTGCGCAATCAGCGCGTCGGCGATGCGCGGTAGCTCGGCGTCGTCGAGGTCGGGCGCGATCTTGACCGCCAGTGGCACGCGCATGCCATGCCGGTCAGCGAGTCGCGCGCGCTCGTCGCGCAAACCGGCCAACAACTCGGCGAGCGCGTCCTTGGACTGCAATGTGCGCAATCCGGCCGTGTTGGGCGACGAGATGTTGACGGTGACGTAGCCGGCGCGCGTCGCGAACAGCGGATATACGCGCCGCAGGCAGGTCGCGTAGTCGTCCAGCGCGCGCTCCACCGGGGTATCGGCATTCTTGCCGATGTTTACCCCGAGCACGCCGCCGCGCGCGCAGAACACGCCGCTCGACGCGACGTTGGCAACGAACGCATCGATACCGGCGTTGTTGAAGCCAAGGCGATTGATCAGCGCCTGCGCCGCCGGCAGCCTGAACATACGCGGCCGCGGATTGCCCGACTGGGGACGCGGCGTGACGGTGCCGACCTCGATGAAGCCGAAGCCGAGATCGCCCAGCGCGTCGATATGCGCGGCGTTCTTGTCCAGGCCCGCCGCCAGCCCGACCGGATTGGGAAACCGCAATCCCATGACCTCGACCGGATCGTCGGCGAGCCACGGCTTCAGCCACCGCGTGAACCCGAGCCGATGCGCGCGCTCCAGTTTGGCCAGCGTCAGCTCGTGCGCCGTCTCCGGATCGAGCGCAAACAGCAGCGGCCGCGCGAACTCGTACAGCACGTTCTACCGCCGCGTCGATCAGCGAAATTCGCGTGCCAAGCCGCTTAGGCCTGACGTTCCCATCGACCGCTGCGCAGGAACTCGACCGGCCGGAAGTTCGCCTTGTAGGCCATCTTCGGGCTGTCGGCGATCCAGTAGCCGAGGTACAGATACGGCAAGCGGAGCTTGCGGCATTGTTCGATCTGCCACAGCACGTTGTAGGTGCCGAAGCTGGCACCGGCTACGTCCGGGTCGAAAAACGTGTAAACGGACGACAGCCCGTCGTTCAACACGTCGATGATCGAAACCATGCGCAGTGCGCCCGGCGCTTGTGCGGTCTCCGGTTCGCGGAACTCGACCAGGCGCGTGTTGACCTTGCTCTGCAGGAGAAACTGCGAGTACTGCTCGCGGCTGTCGTTGTCCATACCGCCGCCGGCGTGGCGCGTGGATTGGTAACGCAGATACAGGTCGTAGTGCTCGGGCTCGAACGCCAGCGCGACAACGCGCGCGACGAGAGCGGCATGCTGGCGCTGTGCCCGCCGCTGGCTGCGGTTCGGCGCGAACGCGTCGACGGGCACCCGCACCGGGATGCAGGCGCGGCAGCCGTCGCAATGCGGGCGATACGTAAAGATGCCGCTACGGCGAAAGCCCACGCGTACCAGTTCGCTGTACACGTCGGCATTGATCATGTGGGCGGGCGTCGCGACCTGCGAGCGTGCCTGTCGTCCTTCAAGATAACTGCAGGGGTAGGGCGCGGTCGCGTAGAACTGCAGGGCCGAGAACGGCAGTTCCTTGAGGTTCGCCACGCTAGTAGTCCGACAACAAGTCGTTTCGGTTAACGCGCGAGTACTTAGCCCACGGCACCGGTTCCTGCGCCGCCTCCGCCCGCACGATCGAGCAGAAGTCGCGGCGAGCTATCTCACGCGCTCCAAACGACGCGAGGTGCCGCGTCTTTTGTTGGCAGTCTATCACGCGCACTCTCTCCAACTGCAGCAGCCGCACCAGTGCGGCGAGCGCAATCTTCGACGCATCAGTCGCGCGGCTGAACATCGACTCGCCGTAGAACATGCGGCCCAGGCAGACGCCGTACAGACCGCCGAGCAGCGCCTGCTCTTGCCAAACTTCGACCGAGTGCGCCAATCCGCGCCGGTGCAGCTCGCCGTAGGCGCGAATCACGGCGTGCGTGATCCAGGTGCCGTCCTGCCCCGGGCGCGGTGCGGCGCAGGCGCGGATCACGGCATCGAATGCGGTATCGATGCGCACTTCGATCGCCGCCGCGCGGACGAGCTTGCGGATCGTCTTGCGCAGCGAACGCGCGACCTTGAACTCGCTCGTGAACAGGACCATGCGCGGATCAGGCGACCACCACAGCACCGGCTCGTCGGCGCTGTACCAAGGGAAAATGCCCTGCGCATAGGCTTCGAGCAGGCGCTCGACGGAGAGGTCCGCGGATGCGGCCAGCAAGCCGTTCGGCGTCACCAGCGCACGCTCGACCGGCGGAAACGGGTCGCGCGTTCCGAGCCAGGGAATCATGAACGGCCGAGCGGCCGCGCCGGCGCGATCTCGCGCGTGTGGATGCCGAAGCGGCCGCTGCGCAAGTCCTCGAAGTACAGTTGCAACGTCGTCGCCACCGTGCGAAACGCCAACTCGTCCCAGGGGATCTCGGGCTCGCTGAACAGGCGCGCTTCCAGGCTTTCGGCGCCGGGCGCGAAGTCGAGGTCCAGCAGTTCGGCGCGATAAAAGATGTGAACCTGCTCGACGTGCGGCACGTCGAGCATCGTGAACAGCGGCCCGAGCCGGATCTTTGCCCCCGCCTCCTCAAGCGTCTCGCGCTGCGCGCCCTGCGCCGTGCTTTCACCGATCTCCATGAAGCCGGCCGGCAGCGTCCACTTGCCGTAGCGTGGCTCGATCGCCCGCTTGCATAGCAGCACCTGATCGCGCCACGCCGGGATCGTGCCGACCACCGGTCGCGGATTCACGTAGTGAATCCAGCCGCATCGTTCGCAGCAGTCGCGCTCGCGATTGTCGCCCGGCGGGACGCGGCGCAGGATCGGACCACCGCAACGGGAACAGAAACGCGCATTGCTCGTCAGCACGTGGGCAGTCTACCGCCGCTGCAAACGGTGCGCGCCTTTTGCGCGGCTCGCAGCCGGCGTGTAAACTGCGGCCCGCAGACGCGGGGTGGAGCAGTCTGGCAGCTCGTCGGGCTCATAACCCGAAGGTCGAAGGTTCAAATCCTTCCCCCGCAACCACGGTTCCCAAAGACAAAGCGGCCCCAGCGTGGGCCGCTTCGCTTTGCGGCTGCGGTCGTACACTGACGCGCGTCCGCACGGATCGCCACGAGCATGATCTTCGAGCGCATCTCGACCGGTGGCTGCCAGTCGTATCTGATCGGCTGTCAGGACACGTGCGCGGCGGCGCTGATCGACCCGGAGGTGCGGCAGATCGATCGTTACCTGGCGCTGGCGGCGCGCGACGGCCTGCGCATCCGCTACGTGATCGACACGCATACGCATGCCGACCACTTCTCCGCGACCAAGGAACTCGCGCGGCGCCTCGAGGTTCCGGTGGTCATGCACCGCGCGAGTCCGGCGCCGTTCGTCGACATGCGCATCGACGACGGCGAACTGCTGATGGTCGGCCGGCTGCGGCTCACGGCCCTTTACACGCCGGGCCATACGCGCGATTCGATATGCCTGCAGGTCGAGGACCGCCTGTTCACTGGCGACACGCTGCTGCTCGGCGGCACCGGGCGCACGGACTTACCGAGCGGCGATCCGGATGCGCTGTACGACAGCCTGTTCAACCGCGTGCTGAAACTCGATCCGGCGCTGAAAGTGCATCCGGCGCATGACTACAAACAGCAGGGCGAATCCACGCTCGGCAAGGAATTGCGCGACAACCCGCGACTGCAGCAGCGCGACCGCGCCGCCTTCGTCGAGATGATGAAGCACCTGAACCTGACGATGCCGACGCATATCACGGAGGCGCTGCGTACGAACATGAGCGGCGGCAAGACGGTCGCGCAGCTGTTGGCCGATGCGGCGGCGACGGTGCCTTTCATGGCGCTGGCGGAACTCGCCGCGCGGGTCGACAAAGGGGACTCCGACCTGCTGGTGCTCGACGTACGCGAGCGCGACGCATACGAGGCCGGCCACGTGCCGGGCGCGCGGCTGTTGCCGCGCGGGCAGCTCGAGCTGCGCGTCAACGACGACCTGCCCGATCCGACCCGGCGCATTCTCACGGTGTGCGAGCTGGGTCGTATCTCCACATTGGCCGCCGCGACGCTGCGCGAACTCGGCTACCGCCGCGCGGTCGCTCTCGACGGCGGCATGCAGGCGTGGCGCGAGGCGGGTTATCCGGTGAAGACCGGCAGCGAACCTTGATCGAGGGGTTTACTTCGGCGCCTCGATCTCGTTGACCTCGAACAGCGCCGCGCCGAACGACTGGTCGCAACTGGCGGCGGCGGGCTCGCACACGGCGCGGCCGGCGAGCGCCTGGATGCCGCTGGCGTCGACGGCGGCGGCGACGGTCGCCAGCGCGAACTCGGCCATTGCCGCTTCGCGTTTCAATCCGGCGCCCGAGAAGTCGCGCGGGTGCGGCGAGACAATCGCCAACACTCGATTCGTACCCGGCGGACCGCCGGCCAATACGCGCCACGACGCGCGCGGAAGCAGCAGCGACTGACCGGCCGCGATCCGGTTGTCGGCGTCGTTGGCGTTCGGAAAGAGCAGCCACAGGTGCTTGTCGTCGGTGCCGGCGAGCAGCACGTACGCGTAACCGGCGCGGTTGCTCGAAAGCTCGAAGCGCAACTCGTCGCGGTCGATCGCGAGCGTCGTCGCCGAGGGCCGCGCCCTCACCTCGATC
>DATLZG010000391.1:0-2271 GCA_035574095.1 Burkholderiaceae bacterium
CAGCCGCTGGCGCGCGCCACCGGCGCCGCGCACGGCGCCGCGTGGTGCACGCCCGACGGCGACATCGTCGCCGCGCGCGAAGACGTCGGCCGCCACAACGCGCTCGACAAGCTGATCGGCGCACTCGCCCGTGCGCGCACCGACATCGACGACGGATTCACGCTGATCACCAGCCGCGCCAGCGTCGAGATGGTGCAGAAATCGGCCACCGTCGGCATCGCGTTGCTGGCGGCGGTGTCGGCGCCGACCGCGCTGGCGGTGCGCAGCGCCGACGAATGCGGGCAGACGTTGATCGGCTTTGCGCGCGGCGCGGATTTTTCGATCTATACGCATCGGCAACGGGTGCGGTTGTAGAGCGATGGACATCGAGAACTTGGTGCGCATGGCCAACCGCATCGGCGATTTTTTCGAGGCCCTGCCCGATGCGGACGAGGCGCGCGACGGCGTGGCCAATCATCTGAAGCGCTTCTGGGAGCCGCGCATGCGGGCCGAAATCCTGCGTCACCTGGACGCGACCGGCGGCGCGGGACTGAAGCCGGTGGTCATCGAGGCGCTGAAGAAGCACCGCGCGGCTCTGGCGCCGGCGCAGGCGGCGTGACGCGCGCGCGTTCGATCCCGTTTACGCTGCGCCCGGAGGAGGTGGAATTCACCGCGATCCGCGCGCAGGGCGCCGGCGGCCAGAACGTCAACAAGGTGTCCAATGCCGTGCAATTGCGTTTCGACGTGCGCGCCTCCTCGCTGCCGGAGCCGATCAAGGCCAGGCTGTTGGCGCGGCGCGACCAGCGCATCACCGGCGACGGCACGGTCGTGATCAAGGCGCAGGAAGCGCGCAGCCTGGAGCGCAACCGCGCCGCGGCGCTCGCCCGCCTGCGCGCGCTGATCGCGGCCGCGGCGGTCGTTCCGCGCGTACGGCACGCGACGAAGCCGCCGCCCGCTGCCGACCGCGAGCGCATCGAAGCGAAGATCCGCCGCAGCCGCATCAAGGCGTTGCGCGGTCCGGTCGGCCGCTAGCGCAGCGTGCGACCGCGCGCTGGACCGGGCGACGGGATCGACGGCCAGGGAACAGCCTTCGATCGCATCAGAACTCCTCCCAGCCGTCCTTTGCCCGCGGCTTCGGTGCTTGGCTTTCGCCTTTCGGCGGCACCGATCGCGCGGGCACGGCCGGTGCCGCCGATTCGAGGCTGCTCGCCTGCGCGGTGGCGATCGCCTGCCGCGCCTGCGCCTGGCTGAGCTTGAACAGCGCCACGGCAGCCGCCAACTTGTCGGCCTGCTCTTTGAGGCTCGCCGCCGCCGCCGCGCTCTGCTCCACGAGCGCGGCGTTCTGCTGCGTCATCTGATCGAGCTGGCTGACCGCTTGATTCACTTGCCCGATGCCCGAGCTTTGCTCGAGCGTCGCCGCCGTGATCTCGCCGATCAAATCGGTCACCCGCTGCACTTGCGCCACGATCTCCTGCATCGTGCGGCCGGCTTCGTTCACCAAGCTCGAGCCGGATTCGACCTTGGCCACCGAGTCGGCGATCAGCGCCTTGATCTCGCGCGCCGCCTGCGCGCTTCTCTGCGCGAGATTCCTGACTTCGCCGGCCACCACCGCGAAGCCGCGGCCCTGCTCGCCGGCGCGCGCCGCTTCCACCGCGGCGTTCAGCGCCAGGATGTTGGTCTGAAAGGCGATACCGTCGATCACGCCGATGATCTCGGCGATCCGGCCGGACGCGGCGCTGATCTCCTGCATGCGCTGCACGACTTCGGCGACGACCGACCCCCCCTTGGCGGCCCCCGTGCTGGCAGCGCCCGCCAGTTGGCTGGCCTGCTTGGCGGCGTCGGCGTTGTTCTTGACCGTGGCATTCATCTGTTCCATCGACGCTGCCGTCTGCTGCAGGCTCGACGCCTGCTGCTCGGTGCGGCTGGACAGATCCTGGTTGCCCTGCGCGACCTCGGCCGAGGCGGTGCGGATCGACTCCGACGCGCGGCGTATTTCGACGATCATGTTCGTCAACGCGCTGCGCATCGTCTCGAGCGCGCGCGCCATCGTGCCGACTTCGTCGTCGCCGTGCGCCTCGAAACGCACGTTCAGGTCGCCGCGGGCAAGGCCCGCGGCGGCATCCGACACCGCTTGCAGCTGGGCCGCCGTGCGGCGCGCCAACATCGCCGCCATCACCGCCGCCGCCACCGCCGCAAGCGCCAGCGCCGCGATTACGATCCACTGAGACCAAATCGCGAGCGTCTCGGCCCGTTTGACCATCTCGTCGGCCTGCGCGGCGACGAAGCGGCCCA
>DATLZG010000392.1:0-13111 GCA_035574095.1 Burkholderiaceae bacterium
CGAGCAACGCGGCGTGCAGTGCCGCCACCAGCGGCAGCGTCCAGCGCCCGCCGCCGCGACCCGCCCGCTGCAGGGCGCGCCAGGTCAGCCAGGCCAGCAGCGCGTACAAGCCGCCGACGATCACGTGCGCCCAGACGTACAATGCGCTGGCTTCCATGGTCGCACCTATATAGCACGCAGCACGCGCGCCGCTGCGGTCTTGGCGCGCGCGGACCCGCCGCTTTCCATGCTGGACGCACTCTCCGACAAGCTCGCGCGCATCGTCAAGACGATGCGCGGCCAGGCGCGCCTGACCGAAGCCAACATGCAGGACATGCTGCGCGAGGTGCGCGTGGCGCTGCTGGAAGCCGACGTCGCGCTGCCGGTGGTGCGCGAGCTGATCGCGCACATCAAGGACAAGGCCCTGGGCGCCGAAGTGGCCGGCAGCCTGACGCCAGGCCAGGCTTTGGTCGGGCTCGTGCACCGCGAGTTGACGGCGATCATGGGCGGCGACCTGCCGCCGGCGGCCCGCGAGCTGAACCTGGCGACGCAGCCGCCGGCGGTGATCCTGCTGGCGGGGCTACAGGGCGCGGGCAAGACGACGTCAGCCGCCAAACTCGCCAAATGGCTGATCGACCAGCGCCGCAAGAAGGTGCTGACGGTGTCCACCGACGTCTATCGGCCGGCGGCGATCGAGCAGCTGAAGGCGGTGACCGCACAGGCGGGTGCGGAGTTCTTCCCGAGCGCGCCGAACGACGAGCCGCTTGCGATCGCGCGGCGCGCGCTCGACCACGCGCGACGCCACTTCTTCGACGTGCTGATCGTCGACACCGCCGGCCGGCTGGCGGTCGACGAAGCGATGATGCAGGAGGTGGCGGCGCTGGAGGCGACGCTGACGCCGATCGAGACGCTGTTCGTGGTCGACGCGATGCTCGGCCAGGACGCCGTGAACACCGCCAAGGCGTTTGCGGCGCGGCTGCCGCTGACGGGCGTGATCCTGACCAAGCTCGACGGCGACGCCCGCGGCGGCGCGGCGCTTTCAGTCCGGTACGTGACCGGCAAGCCGATCAAGTTCGTCGGCGTGGCCGAGAAGATCACCGGGCTGGAGCCGTTCGACCCCGAGCGGATGGCCGGTCGCATCCTCGGCATGGGCGACATCGTCGCGCTGGTCGAAGACGTCAAAAAAGCGATCGATGTCGGCGCGGCGGAGAAGCTGGCCAAGCGCATCCAGTCGGGCGAGCGCTTCGACCTGAACGACTTTCGCGAGCAAATCGTGCAGATGCGCCGCATGGGCGGGCTGGGCGGGCTGCTCGACAAGCTGCCGGCGCAGTTCGCGCGCGCCGCCGGGCAGGTCAACGAGAAGGACGCCGAGCGGCAGATCCGCCGCATCGAAGGCATCATCAATTCGATGACGCCGCAGGAACGCTCCAAGCCCGAGCTGATCAAGGCGTCGCGCAAGCGCCGCATCGCTGCCGGCGCCGGCGTGCCGGTGCAGGAAGTCAACCGCTTGCTCGGCCAGTTCGAACAGATGCAGGCGATGATGAAGCAGATGAGAAAAGGCGGGCTGGCGAAACTGGCGCGGGCGATGGGAGGAATGCGCGGGCTGCCGGGCATGCCGAAGCGCTGAGCAGCGAGCGACCTTCCAATTTCGCGCGCGTCCGCAGGATGTTGCCGGGCAGCGCAGGCGTACAGAGGGCAGCTTGCGCAGCGCCGGCCTGGCACCGCGACGCGCCGTCGTTTCTCCGCGGAACCTCAGACCCGCGGCCGGTCGGCGCCGCGTTCGTACGCCCAGCGGCTCTTCCAAGCGGCCAGCACCGCGTTCGGATACTCGGGGCGGCCGCGGCTGCCGTTGTAGCGACCGAGCGCGAGGAACAGGTCGCCGTTTTCGAGGTCGAGGTAGTGGCGCAGGATCACGCAGCCGTAGCGCAGATTGGTGCGCATATCGAACAGTTTGCGCGCGTCGCCGTCGCCGATCACCTTGGTCCAGAACGGCATCACCTGCATGTAGCCGCGCGCACCGGCAGTGGAGATCGCGTACTTGCGGAAGTTGCTCTCGACCTGGATCAGCCCGAGCACCAATTGCCGGTCCAACCCGGCGCGCAGCGCTTCGTAGTCGAGTGTGCGCAGGAACTCGAGCCGCGCCAAGTCGTCGGGCTTGTGCGGCCGCAGTCGCTGCGACATCGCGTCCAACCAATCGACGAACGCCATGCGCTCGTCGTGCGAGTCGAACGCGCGTACCGGCGGCCGCGGGTCGGCGATGCGCGCCGCCAGCGCGGTGCGTACTGCGTCGGCGAGCGGTTCGTATTGCTGAGCGCCGGCCCACGCGCGCGGCGCCGTCCCGAGCAGCGCCGCTGCCAGTCCAAGACAAAGACGGCGCCGGTCAACGCCCGAGCTGGGAGCGGATGAACGGGACTGCATCGCCCATCCCGATCAGAGTCGTCGCCAAACTGCGGCGCTCGACGTACTCGACCTGGCCGTCCTTCAAGGACCGCTCGCCCACCGTGACCCGATGCGGCACGCCGATTAACTCCCAGTCGGCGAACATCGCGCCGGGGCGTTCGCCCCGATCGTCGAGGATCACGTCCACGCCCGCGGCGCCGAGCGACTGGTACAGATGCTCCGCAGCCTGCCGCACGGCTTCCGACTGCCGATAGTTGACCGGGCAGATCACGACCTCGAACGGCGCGATCGCGGCCGGCCAGATGATGCCGCGCGCATCGTGGTTCTGTTCGATCGCGGCGCCGAGCAGACGCGTCACGCCGATGCCGTAACAGCCCATCACCATCGGTTGCGCGCGGCCGTTTTCGTCCGTGTAGGTGAGCTTCATCGTCTCGGCGTACGGCAGCCCAGCGAACACGTGGCCGACCTCGATTCCGCGCTGGATCGCCAGCCGCCCTTTGCCGTCCGGCGACGGATCGCCAGCCACCACATTGCGGATGTCGGCGACGATATCCGGCTCCGGCAGGTCGCGCCCCCAGTTCACGCCGGTCAGGTGGTAACCCTCTTCGTTGGCGCCGCAGACGAAGTCGCTCATGTTGGCGACCGTGCGGTCGGCGACGATCTTCAGCGGCCGGCGCGCGCCGATCGGCCCGAGATACCCGGGCCGGCAGCCGAACGCGGCGCGGATCTCCGCGTCGGTCGCGAAGCGAAAGCCATCGTTGAGACCCGGTACCTTGCCGGCCTTCACCTCGTTCAACTCGTGGTCGCCGCGGATCAGCAGCAGCCAGATCTCCGCGCCGGAAGCGCGATCCACCGCCAGCACGATCGACTTGACCGTACGCGTCAACGGCAAGCCGAGCAGCTCGGCCACCTGCGCACACGTTTCACGACCTGGCGTTGGCATCTTCTTCATCGTCTCCGTCGGCGGGGCGCGATGCACGATCAGCGGCAACGCTTCGGCCATCTCGAGGTTGGCGGCGTAGTCGGAATCCGGGTTGTACGCGATCGCGTCTTCGCCGGTGTCGGCGATCACCTGGAATTCATGGCTCGCCTTGCCGCCGATGTTGCCGGTGTCGGCGGCCACCGCGCGAAACCGCAAACCCATGCGTGTGAACGTGCGCGTGTAGGCGTCGAACATCGCCTGGTAACTGCGCATCGCGCCTTCTTCGTCGCGGTCGAACGAGTAGGCGTCTTTCATCGTGAACTCGCGCCCGCGCATCAGCCCGAAACGCGGCCGCCGCTCATCGCGGAACTTCGTCTGAATGTGATAGAGGTTGAGCGGCAATTGCTTGTAGCTCTTGACCGTCTCGCGCACGATGTCGGCGATCACCTCCTCCGAGGTCGGCTGCAGCACAAAGTCGCGCTCGTGCCGGTCTTTGAAGCGCAGCAGCTCCGGGCCCATCTTGTACCAGCGACCCGACTCCATCCACAGCTCGGCCGGTTGCACGACCGGCATCAGCAGTTCGATCGCCCCCGCGCGGTTCATTTCCTCGCGGATGATGTTCTCGATCTTGCGGATCGAGCGCAGGCCGAGCGGCAGATAGCTGTAGATGCCGGCGGCCAGTTTCTTGATCATGCCGGCGCGCAGCATCAGCGCATGGCTGACAACCTCGGCGTCGGCTGGCGCCTCTTTCAGGGTCGAAATGAAAAAACGGGTAGCACGCATTCGTCCCGTCAGCCCCCGTTTCAGCGTCGGGAGGCGGCCATATAATGGGCCGCAGATGATATCGGTTAAAGGCCGTAGGCAATGCTGGACAAAGACGGCTATCGCCCGAATGTCGGCATCATCCTGCTGAACCACCGCAACGAGGTCTTCTGGGGCAAGCGCGTCAAGCAACACTCGTGGCAGTTCCCGCAGGGCGGGATCAAGCACGGCGAGTCTCCCGAACAGGCGATGTATCGCGAACTGTACGAGGAGATCGGGCTGAAGCCAGAACACGTGAAGGTTATCGCCCGCACCCGCGACTGGCTGCGCTATGACGTGCCCGACCAGTGGATCCGGCGCGATTTGCGCGGCAACTATCGCGGGCAGAAGCAGATCTGGTTCCTGCTCCGGCTGGTCGGGCGCGACTGCGACGTCTGCCTGCGCCGCAGCGAGAAGCCCGAGTTCGATGCTTGGCGGTGGCACGATTACTGGGTGCCGCTCGATGCGGTGATCGAGTTCAAGCGCGCGGTTTACCGGCAGGCGCTGTCTGAACTAGCGCGTTACGTCCATCGCGGCAAACCGCGGTCGCAACCGCACCCGGCCGTGAGCGCCGCGCCGGCCGACAAAGCCCCTGGCAGCGAGTGAGCCGCGCTTACTGAACCTCTGAAAAACGTCGCGAGCGGCCCGAGGTTGCGCCGAACAGCCGCAGGCGTACAGGGGCGTACGTCGAGCACCGCAGGCGCAAGATCCGGACGCGCAGTAGTTTGTCAGAGGTTCCTTTTAGCTCAGGACGAGATTGTCGCGGTGGATCAGCTCGGGTTCGTCGATGAAGCCGAGAATCGCCTCGATCTCGCTTGACGGGCGGCGCGCGATTAGCCGCGTCTCGGCGCTGCTGTAGTTGACGATGCCGCGCGCCACTTCGCGGCCATCGGTGTCGAGACACGCGATCACGTCGCCGCGCGCAAACTCGCCCTGCACCTCGACCACGCCGATCGGCAGCAGGCTCTTGCCACCAGCGCGCAGGGCGCGCACAGCACCGTCGTCGATCACAATGCGCCCCTTTAGCTGCAGATGGTCGGCCAGCCACTGCTTGCGCGCCGCCAGCACAGGAACCGCCGCGATCAGTTCGGTACCGACACGTTCGCCGCGCGCCAAGCGCGACAGCACGTCCGGTTCGCGGCCGGAAGCGATCACGGTGTGCGCGCCGCTGCGCGCGGCGCGCTTCGCCGCCAGCACCTTGGTGATCATGCCGCCGCGGGCAATCCCGCTGCCGGCGCCGCCGGCGATCACCTCGAGCTGCGGATCGCCGGCCCGTCCTGCGACGATCAACGTGGCGGTCGGATCGCGGCGCGGGTCGGCGCTGAACAGCCCAGCCTGGTCGGTGAGGATGATCAGCACGTCGGCTTCGACCAGGTTCGTCACCAACGCACCCAGCGTGTCGTTGTCGCCGAACTTGATCTCGTCGGTGACGACCGTGTCGTTCTCGTTGATGACGGGCACAACCCCCAGCTCGAGCAGCGCGAACAGCGTCGACCGCGCGTTCAAGTAGCGGACGCGGTCGGCCAGGTCGGCGTGCGTCAGCAGCACCTGCGCGGTTTGTAACCCGCGCGCGCGGAAACTGGTCTCATACGCCTGCGCCAAGCCCATTTGGCCGACCGCCGCGGCGGCCTGCAGCGCGTGGATCTGGTGCGGGCGCGTGCGCCAGCCGAGCCGCTGCATTCCTTCCGCGATCGCGCCGCTCGAGACCAGCAGTACCTGCTTGCCCAGTCCGTGCAGCGCCGCGATCTGTTCTGCCCAGCGGGCGATCGCAGCGAGGTCAAGCCCGCGGCCATCGTTGGTCACCAAGCTGCTGCCGACCTTGACCACGACGCGCTTCGCCGCTGCGACGACCGAACGCGCTCTCATGTCGCAGCGGCCAGGCGCGGATCGCGCCGATCGGCCGTGCCGGCTTTGGCACGACCGACCAGGTAGCGGTGAACGGCCGCCATCAGCTCACGGCATCCTTCGCCGGTCACTGCCGAGACCGCGAACACCGGCGCTGTGGTGCGTAGGCGGCGCTTCAGCCGCGCGATTGCCACCGCGCGGTCGGCGGCGGGGATCAAATCGATCTTGTTGACCACGAGCCAGCGCGGTTTACGAGCCAGTTTTGGATCGTACTTCTTCAGCTCGGCAACGATCGCTCGCACCTCATGTACCGGATCGATCTGCGGATCGGCCGGCGCGATGTCGACGACGTGTAGA
The DNA here is from genome assembly GCA_035574095.1 of Burkholderiaceae bacterium. Lineage (GTDB taxonomy): Bacteria > Pseudomonadota > Gammaproteobacteria > Burkholderiales > Burkholderiaceae_F > JAKANT01. The sequence goes on from DATLZG010000392.1 coordinate 6,305, forward strand.
AGCAGCTTGGTGCGCGTCAGGTGACGCAGAAACTGGTGGCCGAGTCCGGCGCCGTCGGCCGCCCCTTCGATCAAGCCGGGCACATCGGCGATCACGAAACTGCGCTCGTCGTCGAGGCGAACGACTCCGAGGTGCGGGTGCAGCGTCGTGAACGGATAGGCGGCGACCTTCGGACGCGCATTGGAAACGGCGGCGATCAACGTCGACTTGCCTGCATTTGGCATGCCGAGCAGCCCGACGTCGGCCAACACCTTTAGTTCGAGGCGCAAGCGTCGATGTTCGCCCGGCTCGCCGAGCGTGCGCTGGCGCGGCGCGCGGTTGGTACTGGACTTGAAGTGCAGATTGCCGAGCCCGCCGGCGCCGCCCTTGGCCAGCACGACGCGGTCGCCGTCGGTGGCGAGGTCGGCAAGCAGCGCCCCGCTTTCTTCGTCGTAAATCATCGTGCCGACCGGCATCCGCAGAACGATGTCGGCACCGGCCGCGCCGTAGCAGTCCGAACCGCGTCCGTGTTCGCCGTTTTGCGCCTGGTGCCGGCGCGCGTAGCGGTACTCGATCAGAGTATTGACGTTGCGGTCGGCGACCGCGATCACGCTGCCGCCCCGCCCGCCGTCTCCGCCGTCGGGTCCGCCCTTGGGAATGAACTTCTCGCGGCGAAACGAGGCGCAGCCGTCGCCGCCGCGGCCGCCAATGACCTCGATGCGCGCCTCGTCGACGAACTTCAACATTCTCCGCCCCAGAAACGACAAGCCCTGCCGACGGCAGGGCTTGCGTCGCCTCAGTCGCCCTTCGGATCTACGCTTGCGGAACGACCGCGACGGTTTGCCGGTTGCGCGGCCCGCGCACGTCGAACACGACCTTGCCGGTAACCAGCGCGAACAGCGTGTGGTCGCGGCCGATGCCGACGTTGGGACCGGGATGAAACTGAGTGCCCCGCTGGCGAACGATGATTCCACCCGCGTTCACCGTCTCGCCGCCGAACACCTTGACGCCCAGCCGCTTCGACTGAGAGTCGCGACCATTGCGCGATGAACCGCCTGCTTTCTTGTGTGCCATCGTGGTTCCCTAGCCGATCGCGTCGATACGCAGTTCGGTGAAGTTCTGCCGGTGACCAGCGTGCTTCTGAGAGTGCTTGCGCCGGCGCAGCTTGAAGATACGGACTTTTTCGCGGCGACCGTGAGCGAGCACCGTCGCCGTCACCGCCGCGCCGGGCACGATCGGGTTACCGATACGCACGTTCGTGCCATCGCCGACTGCGAGTACGTCGGTCAACGTGACGACGCTGCCGACTGGCGCGCCGATCGACTCGACCTTCAACCGGTCGCCGGCTGCGACACGATACTGCTTGCCGCCGGTCTTGATCACTGCATACATGGTTTGCTCCCTCCGTCGGGTGGGCGGCACTGCGGCCGCGCGGTAGTTCCCGCGGATTGGCGATAGGATCCTGGAAAGCGGGGCATTATCGCAAGGGCTGCGAGACCGAGTCAAACCGCGTCCACGGCCCGGCGGGGCGGCGGACCCCAAACCTATAATTCCACGCACTTCCTTCCTTCTTCACCATGACCGTCCCCGCTGCCGCGGCCGTGCCCCCCGCTTTGACGTCGCCTCGCGACGCCGCCCGCGTGCTGGCGCCCATCGCTCGCGACATGCAGGAACTCGACGCGGTGATTCGGGCGCGGCTCGACTCCGACGTCGCGTTGATTCGCACGATTGCCGACTATATCGTCGGCGCCGGCGGTAAGCGCCTGCGGCCCGCTGTGCTGCTGTTGGTCGCGCGCGCCTTAGGCGCGCGCGGACCGCTGGCCAACCTACTGGCGGCGGTGATCGAGTTCATCCACACGGCCACGCTGCTGCACGACGACGTCGTCGACGAGTCCGACTTGCGACGCGGCCGACCCACCTCGAACGCCATGTTCGGCAACGCGGCCAGCGTGCTGGTGGGGGACTTCCTGTATTCGCGCGCTTTCCAGATGATGGTCGAAGCCGACAGCATGCGCGTGATGCGAATCCTCGCGGACGCGACCAACCGTATCGCCGAGGGCGAAGTGCTGCAGCTGCTGAACGTGCACGACCCAACGGTGGACGAGGCGCGCTATCTGAGCGTCGTCGAAAGGAAGACCGCCACGTTGTTCGAAGCGGCGGCGCGGATCGGGGCCGTGATCGCGGGCGCCGACCCGGCGGTCGAGCTGGCCTGCCTGCGCTACGGCGCGAGCGTCGGCACCGCATTCCAAATCGTCGACGATATCCTCGACTACTCCGGCCACACCGACGAAATCGGCAAGCGGCTCGGCGACGACTTGCGCGAAGGCAAGGTTACGCTGCCGATCATCTACGCCTTGCAGAACGCCGGCCAGGGACAGCGTGAATTGATCGAAGGCGCCATTCGGGACGGCGGCGGCAACTTCGGCGAAATCGCGCGCGTCGTGCAGTCCACCGGAGCGCTGGATTATTCGCGCGCGCGTGCCGAGGCTGAAGCGGACAGCGCTCGCCGGGCGGCGAACATGCTTCCCGCCTCGGAGTACCGGGATTCGTTGCTAGAATTGACGCGTTTGGCGATTCAGCGCGACCGCTGACCGCCATTCGATTCGGGGTGTAGCTCAGCCTGGTAGAGTACTGCGTTCGGGACGCAGGAGTCGGAGGTTCAAATCCTCTCACCCCGACCACTTCCCCCTCCTCGTACGCGAGGCATGCCGCGCCGAACGGCTGCCCGCCTTTTGGCTAGTTAGCTTTACAAATCGGGGCCTTATCGGCACTATCTTCGCGCTTCTCTGAAGCCGGCGGCCTCTATAAAGAGGGGGCCGTTCTGTCCCGCTACGCAAATACATGTCGGCTGTCACGCAGGGCCCATCGGCCGCTGCCGGAGCCCTAACGGGCTTGGCACGCGCGCTCGTGCAGCAAGGTCGGCTGCGGCCCGACCGCGCCGAGGCGCTGGCTCGCAAGGCGGCGCAGAGCAATACCCATTTCATCGATGAACTGGTCGCGGTCAGCGACTCGGTGGGCCTGACCGCCAGCCAGATCGCCAGGATCGCGGCTGACACGTTCGGGCATCCGCTGCTCGATTTGAGCGCCTTCGACACCGATCTATTGCCGAAGGACTTGATCGACAGAAAGCTGGTCAGCTCGCTGCGCGTGCTGGCGCTAAAGAAGCGCAGCAACCGGCTGGCGGTCGCAGTTTCCGATCCGACAAATTTTCAGGCGCTCGACCAGATCCGTTTTCACACGCAGCTGCAGCTCGACGTCGTGGTTGTCGAGCACGACAAGCTGGTCAGGCTGGTCGAGAGCACGTCGCAGTCGGTAGCGCAGTCGCTGGACGCCATCGTCGGCGACGAGGTCAGCTTCGACGATCTGCTGTCGGAGAGCCCCGATACGCAGCAGCAGGCGGACGAGGCGCAGGTCGAGGTCGACGATGCGCCGGTCGTGCGGTTCCTGCAGAAGCTGCTGCTGGACGCGATCAGCGAGGGCGCGTCCGACCTGCACTTCGAGCCGTACGAGAAGTTCTACCGCATTCGTTTCCGGGTGGACGGTGTGCTGCGCGAGGTGGCACAGCCGCCGTTGGCGATCAAGGAGCGGCTGGTCACGCGCATCAAGGTCATCTCCAAGCTCGACATTGCCGAGAAACGCGTGCCGCAGGACGGCCGGATGAAGCTGGCTCTTTCGGGCCAGCGCGCAATCGATTTCCGCGTCAGCACGCTGCCGACGCTGTACGGCGAGAAGGTCGTGATGCGGATTCTCGACCCGTCGCAAGCGAAGATGGGTATCGATGCGCTCGGCTACGAGCCCGACCAGAAGGAACTGCTGCTCGATGCGATCCAGCGCCCGTACGGCATGGTGCTGGTGACCGGGCCGACCGGCAGCGGCAAGACGGTGTCGCTGTACACCTGCCTGAACATCCTGAACAAACCGGGTGTCAATATCTCGACCGCCGAGGATCCGGCGGAGATTCAGCTGGCGGGCATCAATCAGGTCAACGTCAACGAGAAGGCGGGACTGACCTTTGCCAGCGCGCTGCGCGCTTTCCTGCGTCAGGATCCGGACATCATCATGGTCGGTGAGATCCGGGACCTGGAAACCGCCGACATCGCGATCAAGGCCGCACAAACCGGCCATATGGTGATGTCTACGCTGCACACCAACGACGCGCCCTCCACTCTGGTGCGGTTGGCGAACATGGGCGTGGCGCCGTTCAACATCGTGTCGTCGGTGATTCTGATCACGGCGCAGCGGCTGGCGCGGCGGCTGTGCACATGCAAGCAGCCGGCGCAGCTTTCCAACGAGGCGCTGCTGCTGGCCGGTTTTTCGCCGGCGGATCTGGACGGTAGCTGGGTGCCATACAAGCCGGTCGGCTGCGATCGCTGCAAGGGCTCGGGCTACAAGGGGCGCGTCGGCATCTACGAAGTGATGCCGATTACGGAAGAGATCCAGAAGATCATCCTGCGCGGCGGCAGCTCGCTGGAAATCGCGCAACAGGCGCAGCGTGAGGGCGTGCGCAACCTGCGTCAATCGGGGCTGTTGAAAGTCAAACAGGGTTTGACGTCGGTCGAGGAAGTGCTCGGCTGCACTAACGAGTAGTTCGCGGCTTGTCCGCGATTCGGAGTAGCTATCGATGGCAACTGGAGCAATCGCCAGACCGAAGGAAGTGGTACGCGAAGCGGTCTTTCACTGGGAGGGCCGCGACAAGGCCGGCCGCGTCGTCAAGGGCGAAATGCGCGCCGGCGGCGAGTCGGTGGTGGCCGCTGCGCTGCGCCGGCGCGGCATCATGGTGTCGAAGATCAAGAAGCAGTCCTTCGCACGCGGCCGCAAGATTTCAGAGAAGGATCTGGCGATCTTTACGCGCCAGCTGTCGACGATGCTGCGCGCCGGCGTGCCGCTACTGCAGTGTTTCGACATCATCGGCCGTGGCCATTCGAACCCGTCGATGGCACGGTTGCTGAACGACATCCGCATGGATATCGAGACGGGGACCAGCCTGAACCAGGCGTTCCGCAAGTACCCGATCTACTTCGATCCGCTGTTCTGCAACCTGGTCGCCGCCGGCGAACAGGCCGGCATCCTGGAGACACTGCTCGACCGCCTGGCGACATACAAGGAAAAGACGCTGGCGCTGAAGGGCAAGGTCAAGAAAGCGATGTTCTACCCGCTGATGATCATCCTGGTGGCGATCTTGATCACCTCGATCATCATGATCTGGGTCATCCCGTCGTTCAAGACCGTGTTCACCAACTTCGGCGCCGACCTGCCGGCGCCGACGCTGGCGGTGATCGCGATGTCGGACTTCTTCGTCGCCTACTGGTATGTGCTGCTGTTCGGCTCGGTCGGCACGATCTACTTCCTGATCCAGGCGTGGAAGCGTTCGCCGAAAGTGCAGATGCTGATCGACCGCCTGCTGCTGAAGCCGCCGGTCATCGGCGAACTGATGCAGAAGGCCTCGGTCGCGCGCTGGAGCCGCACGCTCGCCACCACGTTCGCCGCCGGGGTGCCGCTGGTGGAAGCGCTCGACTCCGTCGGCCCGGCCTCCGGCAATGCGATCTACAAGGAGGCGACCAAGCAGATCCAGAGCGAAGTGAACATCGGTACCAGCCTGGCACAGGCGATGCAGAACTCCGGCGTCTTTCCGAACATGGCGGTGCAGATGACCGCGATCGGGGAAGAGTCCGGCTCGCTCGACTCGATGCTGTCGAAGGTCGCCGACTACTACGAACGCGAGGTCGACGAGACGGTCGATGCGCTCGCCAGCCTGATCGAGCCGATGATCATGGTGGTGCTGGGGGTGATCATCGGCGGCATAGTGATCGCCATATACCTGCCGATCTTCAAGCTCGGCCAGGTCGTCTAAAGAGGAGAACGTCGGCATCGGGCGGCGCTGCCGACCACTTCTTTCTTGTCTGCCGATACCGTCTTCCTGGTCGTCGCCGGGGTCTTTGGCCTGGCGATCGGGTCCTTTCTGAACGTCGTCATCCACCGGCTGCCGCGGATGATGGAGGCCGAGTGGCGCGCGCAGTGCGCCGAACTCGAGGGCAGAAAAGACCTCGACACCGGCGTTTACAACCTGTGGACGCCGCGCTCGCATTGCCCGGCATGTCGGGCGCAGTTGCGGATCGCCGACAACATTCCGCTCGTTTCTTACCTGCTGCTGCGAGGCAAGTGCGCCCATTGCGGCGCCCGCATCTCGGCGCGTTACCCGGTAGTCGAGGCGCTGACCGCTGTGCTTTCGGCGGCCGTCGCCTGGCGCTTCGGCTTCGGCGCCGCCGGGCTGTTGGCGCTTCTGTTCGCGTGGGTGCTGATCGCCGCCAGCTTCATCGACGCCGACACGACGCTGCTGCCCGACAGCCTGACGCTGCCGCTCTTGTGGCTGGGGCTGCTCGCCAACGTGCGCGGCACGTTCGCGCCGCTTGCGGACGCGGTGATCGGGGCCGCCGCTGGCTATCTGATCCTTTGGAGCATCTACTGGCTGTTCAAGCTCGCCACCGGCAAGGAAGGGATGGGTTACGGCGATTTCAAACTGCTGGCCGCGCTCGGCGCCTGGATGGGCTGGAAGATGCTGCTGCCGATCGTTCTGATCTCGTCTGTCGTCGGCGCCGTCGTCGGCATCGTGTTGATCGCGCTGGCGCGGCGCGGCCGCGAAATCCCGATCCCGTTCGGGCCTTATCTGGCGGCGGCTGGCTACATCGCGCTGCTCTATGGCGACGTCATCGCCAGCCGTTGGTTGCCGTTCTGACGCCGCCTACTTCGCGGTCGGGCTGACCGGCGGCATCGGCAGCGGCAAGTCCACCGTCGCCGAGCGGCTGCAATCGCTCGGTGCCGCCGTCGTCG
>DATLZG010000393.1:0-5475 GCA_035574095.1 Burkholderiaceae bacterium
CGGGCGACGCGGGCGATTTCGCGGCGGCGGCACTGCCCGGCAGCATGGAAGGCATGCGCGGCGGCCGCCTCGTGATCGGCGGCAACGCCGGCGAGCGGCTTGGCGACCGCATGCGGCGCGGATGGATCGCGGTGCACGGCGATGCCGGCGCATTCGCCGGCGCGCGGATGATCGCCGGCACGATTGCCATCGGCGGTGCGGTGGGCACGCATCCCGCGTTCGGCATGCGCCGCGGCACGCTGCTGCTGGCGCGCGCGCAGCCGGTGCTGGCGCCGACCTTCGTCGCCACCGCGCACGACTTTTCCGCCTTCTGGCAACTGCTCGCGCGCGAGCTGGCGGCGCTCGGCGCACCGTTCGACGCGCTCGCCGCGCGTACGCCGGCGCGCTGGGTCGGCGACCTCGGCGTCGACGGTCTGGGCGAAGTGCTGCTGGCGGCGTGAGTCGCTTTTCCGCGGCGCGCGTGCGCGCGTACCAAGTTACGGCTATTGGGACTTTCAGCAAGCCCGACGGCGACACCGCCCGCGTCGCTCGCCACCGCCTGCGCAAGGGCGCCGTTCCCTCTGAGAACGGGTGGTTCGCGCGCGTGCCGCGCGGCGCGTCGGCGAAGCGAACCGCGGCGTTCGCACATCGTGGGTTGTTGCTGCGGCGGGACATTGTGTCGCGCGCTCGGAAACAGTCCGTCCTGCATTCGAAATCGAAATGGACCGCGGCGTCGATTCGCGTGCTGCGTCGCGTATTGATGGCGCCAACGCGCGCGCGCAAGACTGGCGTGGGCTAGGAGGACGCGCGCCTGCGCGCAGCCTTCTTTTCCGTTGCACACGCGGCGGCGCTTTCACAACGACAACATCAGGAGATCAGCGAGATGAGGAAACCTGCGAAGTTATGGCGGAGTCTCGCCGCGGCGACTGCCATGGCGGCTCCGACGGTGGTACTGGCGAACGCCGACCTCGAGGCCAAGATGGCCAACCCGGCCAACTGGGCGGCGCAGGCCGGCGATATGTACAACCAGCGCTACAGCAAGCTGGCGCAGATCAACAAGAGCAACGTCGGCAAGCTGCAGGTCGCGTGGACGTTCTCGACCGGGGTGCTGCGCGGTCACGAGGGTTCGCCGCTGGTGGTGGACGGCATGATGTACGTGCACACGCCGTTCCCGAACAAGGTGTTCGCGATCGACCTCGACACGCAGAAGATCAAGTGGCGCTACGAGCCGAAGCAGGATCCGGCCGTGATTCCGCAGATGTGCTGCGACACCGTGTATCGCGGTCTGGCGTACGCGGAGAACAAGATCTTCCTGCAGCAGGCCGATTCGATGCTGGTGGCGCTCGACGCCAAGACCGGCAAGGTGCTGTGGCAGACGAAGAACGGCGATCCGAAGCTGGGCGCGGTCAACACCAACGCGCCGCACGTGTTCAAGGACAAGGTCATCACCGGCATCTCCGGCGGCGAGTGGGGCGTGCGCGGCTTCCTCGCGGCGTACGACATCAACACCGGCAAACTGGTGTGGAAGGCGTATTCGACCGGTCCCGACAACGAGATGCTGATCGATCCCGACAAGACGATGACGTGGACCGACGGCACGTTGAAGCCGGTCGGCAAGGACTCGTCGCTGAAGACCTGGAAGGGCGACCAGTGGAAGATCGGCGGCGGCACCACGTGGGGCTGGTACAGCTACGACAAAGCGCTGAACCTCGTCTACTACGGCACCGGCAACCCGTCGACCTGGAACCCGTCGCAGCGGCCGGGCGACAACAAGTGGTCGATGACGATCTTCGCGCGCGACGTCGACACGGGGGTGGCGAAGTGGGCCTACCAGATGACGCCGTTCGACGAGTGGGACTATGACGGCGTCAACGAGATGATCCTCGCCGACATCAACGTCAAGGGCAAGCCGACCAAGGCGCTGGTGCACTTCGACCGCAACGGCTTCGCGTACACGCTGGATCGCACCAACGGCGCGCTGCTGGTGGCCGAGAAATACGACCCGACGGTCAACTGGGCCACGCATGTCGACATGAAGAGCGGCCGCCCGCAGGTGGTCGCCAAGTACTCGACGGCGAAGAACGGGCCGGACGTCAACACCAAGGGCATCTGCCCGGCGGCGCTCGGCACGAAGGATCAGCAGCCGGCGGCCTACTATCCGAAGAACGGCCGCTTCATCGTGCCGACCAACCACGTCTGCATGGACTACGAGCCGTTCAAGGTCGATTACGTGGCCGGCCAGCCGTACGTCGGTGCCACGCTGTCGATGTACCCGGCGCCGGGCAGCCACGGCGGCATGGGTAACCTGATCGCCTGGGACGCGAGCGCCGGCAAGATCGTGCAGTCCAAGCCGGAGAAGTTCTCGGTGTGGAGCGGCGTGCTGACCACCGCCGGCGGCATCGCCTGCTACGGCACGCTGGAGGGCTACTTCAAGTGCGTCGACGCCGACAACGTGACCAAAGAGCTGTACAAGTTCAAGACGCCGTCCGGCATCATCGGCAACGTGTTCACGTACGAACACAAAGGCAAGCAGTACATGGGGGTGTACTCGGGCATCGGCGGTTGGGCCGGCATCGGCATGGCGGCCGGTCTGGAGAAGGACACCGACGGCCTGGGCGCGGTCGGCGGCTATCGCGAACTGCAGGACTACACGCAGTTGGGCGGTTCGCTGACGATTTTTGCGCTGCCGAACTGAAGCGAGGCCCGCGAAAAGGGGTCAACGGCCATACCGCAGCGGCGTTAGGCACGCACCGGAGCGCGAGCTCCGGTGCGTTTTGTTTGTCCAATGCACCAGTCTCTCCACACGCATCCGAGTCCGATCGATCCATGAAGCTCAGCTTGTCGATACCTTTCCTGTCCGTTTCGTTCGTTGCCGCCGCCGCACTGGTGGCGCCGGCGCCCGCCGCCGCCCAGCAAAAGCTGTACACCGTCGTCGACGGCTACAAGGTCGATGCCAACACGATGAAAGGGTTCCGCACCTGGCGGCAAGCCGCCTGCGACCGCTGCCACGGCGCGAACCAGGAGGGCCTGGTCGGACCCAGCCTGATCGAAAGCCTGAAGAAGATCTCCAAGGAGGAGTTCGTGCAGGTCGTGCGCGACGGACGGCTCGACAAGGGCATGCAGAGCTTTGGCACCAGCCCGGTCGTGATGGAAAACATGGATCACTTGTACGCGTATCTGAAGGGCCGCTCCGACGGCGCGATCACGCGCGCCAAGGTCGAGGAGTTGAAGTGATCGCGCGTGGGCCGGCCATGACGTGCCGTGCGACGTCCCTCGCGGCCGCCCTGCTGCTGGCGCTGCCGGCGGCGCAGGCGCAGGAGCAGCCGCCGAGCGCGCTGCGCGTTTGCATAGACCCTGCCAACCTACCGTTCTCCAACACCGCCGGCGAGGGCATCGAGAACAAGATCGCCGAGCTGTTCGGCCGCCGGCTCGGGCTGAAGGTCGAGTACTACGCCTTCCCGCAGCGCATGGGCTTCATCCGCAACACGTTGCGCTACCGCCTGCCGGGTCAGGACTATCGATGCGATGTCGTGCTCGGTGTGCCGGCGGGCTATGACATGGTCGCCGCCACCCAGCCTTATTACCGCTCGACTTATGCGCTGGTGTACCGCAAAGGCAATGGGCTGGACGCGGTGCGCAGCGGACCGGACCTGTTCGCGCTGCCGCCGGCGGTGGCGCGCAAGTTGCAGATCGGCGTGTACGACAAGTCGCCGGGTGCGACGTGGCTCGCCAAGCACGGCTGGGAAGATCAGGCCAAGGTGTACGCGATCCTGTCGCCGAATCCCGAGCAGTACCCGGGCGAGATCATCGAACGCGACCTGCTGCAAGGCAAGATCGACGCCGCCATCGTGTGGGGGCCGATCGCCGGCTTCTATGCCAAGCGCGTCAAGGACGTCGAACTGGTCGTGGTGCCGCTGAAGTCGGAGCCCGGCGTGCGCTTCGACTACGCGATCGCGATGGGCGTGCGCTACGGGGAGCCCAAGTGGAAGGCGACGATCGAAAAGCTGATCGCCGACAACCGGAGCGAGCTCGCCGCCATCCTGCGCGAGTACAACGTGCCGCTGGTCGACGAAAACGGAGAGCCCACCCGATGAAACGCGCGCTTTGCCGCCTGGCGGTCGCCGCCGCGCTGGCCGCCGCTTCGGTGACGGCGCACGCGGCCGATCCGAGCCAGTTCTCGGAGGCCGAGCGCCGCCTGTTCGCCACCGATCATCTGGCGTCGTTGCGGGTGGCGACGCGCCTGGAGTACGCGTACCGGCGTTCCGGTTCGCTGCAGGGCGAAGCGCAGGATCGCGCGGTGGTGACGGTGGCGGCGCCGGACGCCGGCGGCGGCCACGACGTGCACGTCGATTTCCTGAGCGGCGCGCGCCGGCTGGACTTGCCGGACATCAAGGGCGCCGCCGGCAACCCGATCATCCTGCATTTCCTCGAACGCGAAGTGCGCGAGATGAATCGTCTGACCGGCGGATCGGCCAACTACTACCGCAAGCGCATCCGCATGGCGCTGGCCGAGGCGGCGCGCGTGCGCACGGTCACGCGCACGGTGGACGGGCGCAGCGTGCCGGCGGTCGAAATCTTCATCGCACCGTATCGCGACGACCCGGCGCGCAGCCGCTATGAACGCTTCGCCGACAAGACCTTCGTGCTGACGCTGTCCGAGCAGGTGCCGGGCGGTGTGGTCGAGCTGCGCAGCGAACTGCTGGCGCAGAATGCGGGCGGCGCGCCGGAGCTGATGCTGGCCGAGTCGCTGACGTTCGTCGGTCGGCGTTAGGGAACGTCTGAAAAGCGTCGCGAGCGGCCCGAGGTTGCGCCGAGCAGCCGCAGGCGTACAAGGGCGTACGTCGAGCACCGCAGGCGCAAGATCGGGACGCGCAGTAGGTTTTCAGAGGTTCCTTAGAGGGGAACGAAGCATGCATCGAACTTCATTCATCGTCGCATTGGCGCTGGCGGCGGCGCCGGCGCTGGCCAACGACTTTCCGACCGTGGCGCGTGTCGAGTACGTGTTGGAGTGCATCCGCGACAGCAAGGCGCCGCCGCAGGAGATGGTCTACAAGTGTTCGTGCGCGCTCGATCACATCGCGGCCAACGTCAAGTACGACGCGTGGATCGAGCTGAGCACGGTCGCGCTCGGCACCTCGATCGCCGGCGAACGCGGTGGCGTGATCCGCGACATGAAGGACGGCCGCAAGCTGATCACCCGCTACCGCGAGCTGCAGTCGCAGGCGAAAAAGGCCTGCTTCATCGGCGACTGACTCGTGTCGTGGCGCCTGTCCGTCCTGCTGCTGCTGGCGCCGGCGGCCGCCGGCGCGCAGCCGCCTGAGCCGTTTGCGCTCGACAACCCGGCGCCGGGTGTCTACGTCCACTACGGCCGGCAGGAGGTGATCGCCGCCGCCAACGGCGGCGATGTCGCCAACCTCGGCTTCGTCGTCGGCGCCCGCTGCGTGGCGGTAATCGACACCGGCGGCAGCGCCGCGGTCGGCGCGGCGCTGCGGCGGG
>DATLZG010000394.1:0-4054 GCA_035574095.1 Burkholderiaceae bacterium
GCCAGCGCCTCGAGCGCCCGCGCGCGCGCCGCCGCGCGCGACACGCGCTCGTGCGCGAGCACCGTTTCGACCATCTGCGTCTCGATCGACAGCACCGGATTGAGCGTCATCATCGGATCCTGGAAGATCATCGCGATGCGCCGGCCGCGCAGGCGGCGTAGCGTCTCTTCGGGGGCGCCGACCAGTTCGATGCCGTCGAATTTCACGCTGCCGGCGGCGATGCGCCCCGGCGGATCGATCAGTCCGATGATCGAAAAGCCGGTCACCGACTTGCCGGAACCCGATTCGCCGACCAGGCCGAGGATCTCGCCGCGCGCCAGCCGCAGCGACACGCCGGCGACCGCCCGCACCACGCCGTCGCGGGTGGCGAATTCGGTCACGAGGTCGGTGACTTCGAGCAGCATGTGTTTGGCCACGGATTCACACGGATTCACACGGACTTACGAAGACGCACGCGCAAAGTCCGTGTTCATCCGTGTCCATCCGTGGCAACGGAACGTTCCTATCGCGCCAGCCGCGGATTCAGCACGTCGCGCAACTGGTCGCCGACCAGGTTGATCGCGAGGATCGTGACCAGCAGCGCCACGCCCGGATAGACGCTGATCCAATACTTGCCGGACAGCAGATACTCGTAGCCGTTGGCGATCAAAAGGCCCAGCGACGGTTCGGTGGGCGGCAGACCGAGGCCGAGGAAGGACAGCGTCGCCTCCAGCGCGATCGCGTGCGCCACCTGCACCGTGCCGACCACGATCAGCGGCGGCAAACTGTTCGGCAGCAGGTGCCGCAGCACGATGCGCGCGGCGGAAAGCCCCAGCGCGCGCGCCGCCTCGATGTATTCCTTGTTGCGCTCCACCAGCGCGGCGGAGCGCGCGGTGCGCGCGTAATAGGCCCACTGCACGGTCACCAGCGCGACGATGATCTTGTCCACGCCCTTGCCCAGCACCGCCAGCAGGATCAGCGCCACCAGGATCGCCGGGAAGCCCAACTGGATGTCCACCACCCGCATCAGGAACTGCTCGAAGCGCCCGCCGACGTAGGCCGCCAGCACGCCGAGCAGGCTGCCGAGGGTAAGCGCGATCGCGCCGCTCGCGACCCCCACGTACAGCGACACGCGCAGCCCGTACATGATCGCCGACAGCATGTCGCGCCCCTGCGCGTCGGTGCCGAGCACGTAAGTCATCGCGCCGCTACCGGCGCGCTCGCCGGGCGGCAGCCGCGCATCGAGCAGGTCGAGCTTGCCGAGGTCGTACGGGTTTTGCGGCGCGAGCCACGGCGCGGCGAGCGCGACGACGACGACCATCGCCAGCATCGCGAGCCCCGCCAGCGCGAGCTTGCTTTCGGCAAAGTCGCGCGCGAAGCGGCCGAAGCGCGATTCGGCGCCGGCGGCGGCCACGCTCATCGCGCCGCCTCCAGCCGCACGCGCGGATCGAGCGCCGAGTACAGCAGATCGACCACCAGATTGATGACGATGAACATCGCGACGACCAGCAGCAGATAGGCGACCACGACCGGGCGGTCGAGCTGGAAGATCGAATCGATCACCAGCTTGCCCATGCCGGGCCAGGCGAAGATGGTTTCGGTCACGACCGCGAACGCGATCACCGAACCCAGTTCGAGGCCGATCACGGTGACGAGCGGAATCAGGATGTTCTTCAGCAGGTGCACGCCGATCACCCGCGAGCGCGGCAGCCCTTTCGCGCGCGCGAACTTGATGTAATCCAGCAGGACCTGCTCGCGCACCTGCGCGCGCGTCAGGCGCACGATCAGGCTCAGCTTGAACAGCGCCAGATTGAGCGCCGGCAGCAGCGCGTACTTGAGCCCCTCCCAGTGCAGGATCGACAGTTGCAGGCCGAGAAACTCCTGCGTCGGTCCGCGCCCGGTGGACGGCAGCCAGCCCAGTTGCACCGCGAACACCAGGATCAGCAGCAGCCCGACCCAGAAGGTGGGCAGCGAGAAGCCGACGATCGAGCCGGCCATGATCGCGCGCGCGGCGAACGAATCGGGCTTCAGCCCCGCGTACAGCCCGAGCGGAATGCCCAGCGCGACCGCGATCGCCATCGCCAGCGCCGCCAGCTCCAGCGTGGCCGGCATGCGCTCGACGATCACCTGCAGCGCCGGGCGGCCGAACACGAAGCTGGTGCCCAGATCGCCGCTCACCGCATTGCGCAAAAAGATCGCGTACTGCTCGACGATCGGTTTGTCCAGCCCCAGGGCGGCGGCCGCGCGCGCGCGCTCCGCCTCGTCGGCGACCGGGTTGACGAGGATCTCGACCGGATCGCCGACCACGTACAGCCCGAAGAAAACGAGCAGCGACGTGACGGCCAGCACCAGCGCCGTCTGGGCCAGGCGCCGCAGGATATAGACGCTCATCGCCGGTCAGCCGCGGCCGGCCGCGCTCATTTGCCGGGCCGCACTTCGAACGCGTAGGTGTACTGATCGGCGCGGCCGTTGTAGGTCAGGCCTTTCTTCAGCGCCCACGAGCTGACTTCGTAGTGAAGCGGCACGATGGCCTGCAGTTCGCCCAGCGCCTTCTCCGCCGCCGCCGCGAGGTAGATGTTGCGCTTGGTGTCGTCGATCGTGGCGAGCGCCGTCGTGATCAGCGCGTCCACGCCGGCATCGGAGAAGCGGCCGCGATTGGCGGTGCCCATGCCGGCGGCGGCATTGAAGGTGGCGATCAGCGCGCGCAGCGGCGAGGACGTTTCGCCGGTTTCCGCGCCCCAGCCGGCCAGGAAGAACGAGAACTCCAGCTTGCCGGCGCGCGAGAAAAAGACGCTGCTCGGCATCGCCTCCACCTTGGTGTCGATGCCGGCGCGGGTGAGGAACTGCGCCACCGCCTGCGCCACCTTTTCGTCGTTGATGTAGCGGTTGTTCGGCGTGTGCAGCGTGATGCCGAAGCCGTCCGCATAGCCGGCCTCGGCCAGCAGCTTTTTCGCCGCCGCCAGGTCCTGCTTCGGCGCCGGCAGCCTCTTGCTGGTGCCCGGGAAGCCGTCCGGCAGCAGTTGCCCGGCCGGCTGCGCCTGCCCTTCCATGATGCGCGAGACGATCGCCGCGCGGTCGATCGCCAGCGAAATGGCTTTGCGCACGCGCGCGTCCTTCAACGGATTCTTCTCCAGCGGCTTGCCGCTCTTGTCGGTGACGAACGGCGACTTGTCGCGGTCGCTGTCCATATGCAGGTAGATCACGCGGTTCGACACCGCCGCGGCGACGGTCACGCGCGCGTCCTTCTCCAGCCGCGCGATGTCGGCGGTCGGCACGTTTTCGATCATCTGCACGTCGCCGGCGAGCAGCGCGGCCACGCGCGCCGGCGCGTTGGTGATCATGCGCATGCGCACGGTCTTCCAGTGCGGCTTCGGTCCCCAGTAGGCGTCGTTGCGCTCCAGCACCACGCGGTCGCCGGCCACGTACTCCTTGAACTTGAACGGGCCGGTGCCGATCATCGCGCGGCCGGAGTTGAAGTCCTCGGTCTTGGCGCTGTCGGCGATCGCCTTCGGCACCACGCGCACCGCCACCAGATCGTTGGGCAGCAGCGGATGCGGCCGCTCGGTGACGAAGCGCAGGGTCAGCTTGTCCACCGCCACCGCCTCCTTGATCGGCCGCGTGTAGGTGGCGAAGGACGCCGGGCTGTTCGGCACGTTCGGAATGCGCTTCAGAGTGGCCACCACGTCCTCGGCGGTGAACTCCTTGCCGTCGTGCCACTTCACGCCCTTGCGCAGCTTGAACTCCCACGTCGTGTCGTTGACCGCCTGCCACGACTCCGCCAAGCCCGGCTTCAACTGTTCGCGCGCGTCCTTGTGCACGAGCTTGTCGAACACGTGGTCGGCGACGTTGTTGTTCGGCGACAGGTTGTGAAAGTGCGGATCGAGCGAGGTGACCGGCGTCGACAGGCCGACCACCAGTTCCTGCGCGGCGGCGGCCAATGCGGCGCCGGCCGCGAGCGCGGCCACAACGACGCGCCGCACGGCGGCGAGACGGGACATGGCTGATCTCCTTGTGTGATCGTTGTGCGCGGCATGGTATCGCAGCGCCGCTGCGCCGGCGCGCCTTGCGGCGGGCG
>DATLZG010000395.1:0-9712 GCA_035574095.1 Burkholderiaceae bacterium
CGCGGTCGCCGAGACCGTCGGCCGCCTGCTCAGGGAGCTGGGCCGCCAGCGCCAGGTGCTGTGCGTGACCCATCTGCCGCAGGTGGCCGCGCGCGGCGATCAGCACCTGCTGGTCACCAAGATGGCCGCCGCCTCGGGCCCGCCCGTGTCGCGCATCGCGGCTCTCGACCGCAAGGGGCGCGTCGACGAGCTGGCGCGCATGCTCGGCGGCGTTGCGATCACCGACACGACGCGCAAGCACGCGCGCGAGATGCTCGCCGCCTAGGAAACCGCCGGGCCGCCGCGGCGCCTTGCGCCTTCGCGCCCGCCGTGATCGACCGTCGCTTCGCGGCACGCGCCCGTCAGGGATTTTGAGATAGGTTGTAGGCAAAGAATCATTTGCGGTACGGGCAGTCCTTCTTCGTGCACACGCCGTACAAAGACAGCGCATGCTCCTGCAGCTGGAAGCCGCGGCTCTCGGCGATCTTCTGCTGGCGCCGTTCGATCTCGGCATCGACGAACTCCTCGACGCGACCGCAGTCGAGGCACACCAAGTGGTCGTGGTGCGTGCCTTCGTTGAGCTCGAACACCGAGTGCCCGGCCTCGAAGTTGCTGCGTGACAGCAGCCCCGCCTGCTCGAACTGCGTCAGCACGCGATACACGGTGGCCAGGCCGACGTCCAGCCGTTCGGCGAGCAGGGCCTTGTAGACGTCCTCCGCACTCATGTGCCGCGCGCGGCCCTCCTGCGCGTGGCGCTGGAAGATCTCCAGTATTTTTAGCCGCGGCAGCGTCGCCTTCAGGCCAATCGTCTTCAGATCGGCCGGGCCGGAATGCGGGCGTTGAGGCATGCGGATGCGGGGAAGCGCGAGATGCGCCGGTATCATAGCGGCCGCCCTTTCCCGCGCCCACGCACGACTGGCATGCGCCTTCGCCCGCTTCTCGCCGCCGCCACGCTGCTCGCACTCGCCGGCTGCGAATCGGTGCGCTCCTTCACGCCGACGTTCATCCAGCCGTATCGTCCCGACGTGCAGCAGGGCAATGTGGTGACCAAGGAGATGGTCGAACAGCTGCGTGAAGGCATGACGCGCGACCAGGTGCGCTTTCTGCTCGGCACGCCGCTGCTGACCAGCGTGTTTCATCCGCATCGTTGGGACTACGTGTACTACCTGCAACGCGGCAAGGGGGACGAAAGGCAGTTGCGGCGGCTGACCGTGTTCTTCAAAGACGACCGCTTGGCGAAGTTCGAGTCGGACGCAATGCCGCCGGAGAAGCTCGCCGACAACCTGATCCTCGGCCGCCAGCCGAAGGCGGCTCCAAAGCCGCCGCCGAAAGAGCCGGAGCCGACGATCACCCTTCCTTCCAAGTAGCCGCATGAGCCTGGGCATCGCGATCGCCGGCAGCACCGGCCGCATGGGCCGCACGCTGATCGAGGCCGTGCTGGACGCCGGCGACCTGCGGCTGGTCGCGGCGCTGGACCGCGCCGGCAGCCCGGAGCTCGGCCACGACTGCGGGCAGTTTCTCGGCCGCTCGACCGGCGTGCGGGTGGCGTCCGAGCTCGACGCCATCGCCGGCGCCGACGTGCTGATCGATTTCACGCGCCCCGAAGCGACGCTGGTGCACCTGCGAGCGTGTACGCAGCACCGCGTCAAGCTGGTGATCGGCACGACCGGATTCGATGCCGCCGGCAAGGACGCGATCGCCGCCGCCGCGCGCTCGATTCCGATCGTGTTCGCGCCCAACATGAGCGTGGGGGTAAACGCGACGTTGAAGCTGCTGGAGCTGGCGGCGCGCATTCTGGATGGCTACGACGTCGAGATCGTCGAGGTGCACCACCAGCACAAGGTCGATGCGCCCTCGGGCACGGCGCTGAAGATGGGCGAAGTGATCGCCGCCGCGCGCGGGCGCAAGCTGCAAGACGTGGCGGTGTACGCACGCCACGGCATCACCGGGGAGCGCAAGCCGGGCTCGATCGGTTTCGCCGCGCTGCGCGGCGGCGACATCGTCGGCGACCACACCGTGCTGTTCGCCGGCGCCGGCGAGCGCGTCGAGATCACGCACCGCTCCGCCAGCCGCATGAACTACGCGCTGGGCGCCCTGCGCGCGGCGCGTTTTCTGGCAGGCAAGGACGCCGGGCTGTTCGACATGTACGACGTGCTCGGCCTGCGCTGATGGAGACGGCAAGCGTCAACCTCGGGCTGGCTCACTTCTGGTCGCAAGCCGATGCGGTGATCCGGCTTACCGCCTATCTGCTGTTGGCGATGTCGGTAGCCAGTTGGTTTCTGATCCTGTGGAAGTTCTGGTCGTGGGTGCGCGTGCGGCGCGCCGCGCGCCAGCTCGACGCCTTTTGGAGCGCGCCGTCGGTGGAGGCGGCGATCGCGCAATTGCGCGCGCGCGACGCCGAGCAGTTGTTCGTGCCGCTCGCCTTGAGCGCCGCCAACGCCGCCGGGCCGCCGGCCGATGCGGGCAGCCTGGCGGCGCGGATCGACCGCTCGGAGCTGATCACGCGCGCGCTGCGCCAGCGCATCAACGAAGCCGCGGCGCGGCTCGAAGCCGGACTGACGTTCCTCGCCTCGGTCGGCAGCACCGCCCCGTTCGTCGGACTGTTCGGCACGGTGTGGGGCATCTATCACGCGATGATCGGCATCGCCACCACCGGAACCGTGTCGATCGACAAGCTGACCGGACCGGTCGGCGAGGCGTTGCTGATGACCGCGTTCGGGCTGGCGGTCGCGGTACCGGCCGTGCTCGCCTACAACGCGTTCACGCGGGTCAACCGGGTGTTGCTGGCGCTGCTGGACGGCTTTGCGCACGACCTGCACGCGTACCTGACGACCGGAACGCGCCTGGAGGCGGCCGCCGCATGAGCTTCGGCGGCTTCGAGCGCGGGCGGTCGCCGTCGCAGCCGATGGCGGAAATCAACGTCACGCCGCTGGTCGACGTGGTGCTGGTGCTGCTGGTGATGTTCATCATCACGGCGCCGTTGCTCGCGTACGCGATCCGGCTCGACCTGCCGCAGGTCAAGGCGCCTCCGACCATGAGCCAGGGCGCGGCGATCAGAATCTCGATCGACGCCGACGGCCGGGTGTTTTGGGACGGCGATGCGGTGACGGCGGCGGATCTGGCAGCGCGGCTGACGGCAGCGGCCGAGCGCTCCCCGCCGCCCGAAGTGCACCTGCGCGCCGACAAGGCGACCCGTTACGAGCGCATCGCCGAAGTGATGGCGGCCGCGCAATACGCAGGGCTGACGAAGATCGGCTTCGTCACCGAGCCGCCCGCCGCCGCGAAACCATGACGGGGACGGCGTGCGGCGTTTGCGCACGGCGGAGAACAGCATGAGCGACAAGCTTGACCTGATCGCACACGTGATACAGCTGTCGATCGCGCCGGTGTTTCTGCTGACCGGCATCGCCGGGCTGCTGGGCGTGATGACCAACCGGCTGGGGCGGGTGATCGACCGCGCCCGCGCGTTGGAGCCGCAGGCGGGCAGCGCCACCGACGGCAGCCCCGTGCAGCGCGAATTGAAGGTCCTGGCGCGGCGCGCGCGGCTGATCAGCCGCGCGATCACTTTCGGCGTGCTGTCGGCGCTGCTGGTGTGCGCCGTGATCGTCGGCCTGTTCGTGACCGCCTATTACGCCTGGACGCCCGACCTGACGCGCGTGGTCGCTTTCATTTTCGGCTGCGCCTTGCTGGCGCTGATCGCCGGACTGCTGCTGTTTCTGCGCGAGGTCTACGTTGCCACCGCGACGCTGCGCATCGGCGTGCCGAAGAAGTGATGGCAGCCGGCTACAGCGCGTAGTCGTCGGCGAGAACCACGCGGCCGAGGGTGTCGCGCGCCAGTGGCGCCCACGGCAGGTCGGTGACGCCGGGGTCGCTGCCCGCCTGCTTCAGCAGCGTGGTCGCCTGACCGCGATGATGGGTCTGGTGGTTGAACATCTGCGCCACGCACAGCCACAGCGGGCGCGTCATCTCCTTTTGCGCGACGCCGGAAAACCAGGTCAAGTCGCCGGCCAGCGCACTGCTCGACAGATGCGCGGCCCAGGAGGTGATGTCGGCGTCCATTTCGACGCGCGCCAACCGCAGGCGCTCGAAGTCGTCGTACAGATCGACGCCGATCGGACCGACCTCGTAGCGGCGGCCGTTGAAGCGCGCCAGCCAGATGCGGTCGCCCCACAGCAGGTGGTTCAGCGTCGAATGGATCGAGCGGAAAAACGCGCCGCGATCGCGCTTGCGTTCCTCGTCCGACAACTTGGCCGCACACGCATAGAGCTTCTCGTTCATCCACGTGTTGTAAGCGGCGAAGACCTGGCAATACTCGGCGTCGATCATGGTCGTGCCCCCAGTGCCGGCGCCCGGCGAGAAGCCGTCATCGTGGCGAAAACCGGTGCCGCCGGCAATTCCAATAGCCCGCGAATGGGCGCGCAGTAGCCGTCGCTCAGGCGCCCGCCCACGCGAGCAGAGGTTGCCACTGCTCGAGGTCCTTTTCGACCCGGCTCGGCGCAACGTCCCACAGCGTCAGCCCGTGGGCAGCCAACTGCACGTAGTTTTGCGTATCCCGCAGAAATCCCAGCACCGGCAACTTCAGGCTCTCGACGTAGCGCTGCAGTTGTTCGGCGGCGCGCGTACGCGCATCGACCCGCATGCCGAGCACGCCGACCTGCCCGTTGGCCTTCAACTCGCCGCGGTCGGCGAGCTTGGCCAGGAAGGCGGTCGTGGCGTAGATGTCGAACAGCGACGGCTGCAACGGCACGATCACGCGGTCGGCCACTCGCAGCACCTCCTTCAGCAAGTGGCCGTGCAGCCCGGCCGGGGAATCCAGCACCACGTGCGTGACGCCCTTCGGCGGGCGGGCGATGCGATCGGCATCGATCTCCCAGCTTTCGATCTTCGGCAGGTGCGCGGGCCGCAGTGTCAGCCAGGCGCGCGCCGACTGCTGCCGGTCCACGTCGCCGAGCATCGTGCGCTTGCCGGCGTGGGCGAAGTAGCCCGCCAGGTTGGTCGCGATCGTGCTCTTGCCGACGCCACCTTTCGGATTGGCCACCAGAAAAACCGGCATCGCTGCTCCTCCCGACTCTCTTGACGGCCAATATATCGGAGCACCCAGGAATCACGGCTTCAGGTGTCGCGGCGGCGCGTCGAGCGCCTTACAGTTTGTTTCTCGACAACAGCGACTTGAGGGGGTCCGAACATGAAGTTCTACGGTATTCGCTCGCTCGGCTGCGCCGGGCTGCTGGCCGCTGCCATGTTCGCGGCGGGCTGCGCCTCGACGAGTGATTTGGAAAAGGTGCAGGCACAGGCGGGCGCAGCGGCCAAAGACGCGCAGGAGGCGAAGGCGGCGGCCGCTCAGGCGAGCAGTGTCGCCAACGCCGCCGCCGCCGATGCCCGCGCGGCGCGGGAAGCCGCGTCTGCCGCCCAGCGGTCGGCAGACGAAGCCAAAGCGGCCGCGCAGGAAGCCAGGCGCGCGGCCGACGAAGCCAAGGCAGCAACGCAGGCGCTGAACGACAAGCTGGAACGCGCGTTCAAGCAAGCGCAGAAGAAGTAATCAGCGCGTCACCGCCACCGGCACCCCGCGCCGCTGCCGCGCCGCCTCGGCCACTGCGTCCCAATCGACGTCGGCCGGGCGGTCGCGCGTGGCGGCGATCACTGCGCGCACGGCGGCCGTCACATCCGCTCGCGCGCCGCTTTCCGCCAGCGGCGCGTGGACTTGCAAATGAAGCACCCCCTCGCGCCAGCCAGCCTTCACCGGCTGATCGACGACGCGCAACGGTGTTCCGACCGGCACCGCGCGGTAAAGCTCGGCGATGTGCTCCGGATACAGGCGCACACAGCCGTGCGTCACCCGCATGCCGATGCCGTAGGGCCTGTTGGTGCCGTGAATCAGATAGCCGGGCAGCGCCAGACGCAGCGCGAACGCGCCGAGCGGGTTGTCGGGTCCGGGCGGCACGGCCGCCGGCAACGGATCGCCGTTGCGCGCGTGCTCGGCGCGAATCGAGGCCGGCGGATACCAGGTCGGATCCTTCGCTTTCGCCACGACGCGCGTCACGCCCAGCGGTGTCTTCCAGTCGACGTGGCCGATGCTCGCTGGATAGGTGACGACCTGCGCCGTCTGACCGCGCTGCGGCGGCGGGAAGTAGTACAGCCGGAACTCCGGCAAATTCAGGACCAGGCCGCGGCGCGGCGTATCCGGCAAAACATGCTGAGTCGGAAGCACGATGCGGGTGCCCGCGCCGGGCAGCCAGGGATCGACGCCGGGGTTGGCGGCGACGATCTGTTCGTAGCCGAGCTGATGCGTCCGCGCCAACTCGGACAGCGTGTCCTCGTGGCGCGCGCTAACCGTCTCGACCCGCCCGATGACCGCATCCTGCGGCGCGGGCAGCGGGAACGCCTGCGCGCTGGCAGCAGGCGGAAGCGCCGCCAGCGCTGCACACGCGAGCGTCACCGCGATCCGACTACCGGCTGAGTTCACCGACCGACCCCACCAACGAACGCCGGCGGCAAGGATAAGGCGCCGCGCCATCGGTTACGATCGAAGGCATGTTGGAAGAGCTCGACGCGCTAGCGGCCAAACTGCACGAACTCGCCGGGCAGGTGCAGGCATTGCGCGCAGAAAACCGCGACCTGCGGACGCGGCTGACCGCCGCGACAACGGAACTGGAAGCGATGCGGGGACGCATGGCGGCGGCGGCCGAACGCATCGAGGCCTTGCTTGCAAAACTGCCGCACGATCAACGCACCGGCGCGCAGCAACCCTGATGGAAACGCTCGAGCTGTCCATCCTCGGCCGCAGCTATCGAATCGCGTGCGAGCCGCACGAGCGTGCGCAATTGCTCGCCTGTGCGCGTTACGTCGACCAGAAGATGGAGGCCATTCGCGCTGCGGGCAAAGTGCTGGGCGCCGACCGCATCGCGGTGATGGCCGCCCTGCAAATCGCGCAGGAGCTGATGGCGGCCAAGAACGCGGACGGCGTCTCGATCGGCGAGCTGCGTCGGCGGCTGCGTGAACTGAATGCGCTGGCCGATACCATGCTCGCGCCGCAAGAGCCGCTGTTTCCGCCGTCCGAGAACGGGTGATTTCGCGCACTCGCCTGCGGCCGGCGGCGCTAAACTTGCGCCACCCTGCGGTGCTCGCGCAAAGGCCCTTTAGTTCCTTGAACCGATGCGCAATGCGCTAGGTTGCTGGCCTCGCGCCGTGGTGCGATCGGCACGCGTCTGCTGAACCTAAGCGGCGCGGACAGCGACCACCCTGAACCGATGGTTCAGGACATCGGGTCGGGCGGCATGCGCGGGGACCTCTACCGGCGGGGTTCGGTGACACCGAACCCCGCGCTTCTTTTGCGGGGGACCTCTGGCGTACTGGCTGATGAAATCCGAGCCGGACGAGTGCTCGATCGACGATGCACTGGCCGCGCCCGACGCCACCGTGCCCTGGACCGGCGTGCGCAACTACCAGGCGCGCAACTTCATGCGCAGCGGCATGCGGGTCGGCGACGGTGTGCTGTTCTATCACTCCAGTTGTGCCGAGCCGGGCATCGCGGGTCTGGCCGAGGTCGCCAGCGCGGCCTACCCCGACCCGACGCAGTTCGACCGCAAGAGCCCCTACTACGATCCGGCGGCCACGCGCAGCGAGCCGCGCTGGTGGTTGGTCGACGTGCGGGCGCTGAAGAAGACCCGGCTAATCCCGCTCGCCGAGCTGCGCGCGCATCCGGAACTCGCGGGGATGACGATCCTGCGCCCGGGCAACCGCCTGTCGATCACGCCGGTGACCGGCACCGAATGGCGCTTCATTACCACGCGCCTGATGAAGGAGAAGCTTTGATCGATTGGACGCTCGCCGCCGCCCTGCTCGCGCTCGGCGCGGCGACCGGATTCGCGGCCGGTCTGCTCGGCATCGGCGGCGGCATGCTGCTGGTGCCGTTTCTGACGCTGCTGTTCGACGCGCGACGGTTTCCGCCCGAGCACGTCGTGCGCATGGCGATCGCCACCTCGCTGGCGACCATTCTGTTCACCTCGGTGGCATCGGTGCGCGCGCATCATCAGCGCGGCGCGGTGCTATGGCCGGTGGCGCGCGTGCTGGCACCCGGGATCCTGCTCGGATCGCTGGCCGGCGCGCAGGTGGCCGGGCGTTTACCGACGTTCTGGCTGGCGCTGGCGTTCGCGGTGTTCGTGGCGTTTTCCGCGACCCAGATGCTCGCCGACCGCAAACCGGCGCCGCACCGCGAACTTCCTCGAGCCTGGGGCATGTTCGGCGCCGGCGGCGCGATCGGGTTTCTGTCGAGCCTGGTCGGCGCCGGCGGCGGCTTCATCTCGGTGCCGTTCATGGTCTGGTGCAACGTGCGCATCCACAACGCGGTGGCGACTTCCGCCGCGCTCGGCTTTCCGATCGCCGCGGCCGGCACCATCGGCTACATCGTCGCTGGGCTGAACGTACCGGCGCTGCCGCCGGGCAGCGTCGGTTTCATCTACGTGCCGGCGCTGATTGCCGTCGTCGCGGCGAGCGTGCTGACCGCACCGCTCGGCGCGCGCGTCGCGCATGCGCTCGACGTGAAGCGACTGAAGCGCGTGTTCGCGGTGCTTCTGTATCTGCTCGCCGCCTACATGCTGTACAAGGCGACACGCGCGTTCTAGCGAGCCATCTCGAGCGCTTCCCAGGCGCGCGCCGCGGCTTGCGCCAATCCGAGCTTTTCGTAAGCGAGCGCCAGCAGTGCGCGCGCGCTCGGATCGTCGCCGGCAGCGGCGCGTGCGCGTTCGATCCGTGCTTCGATCGCCTCTTCGATCAGCTCGAACTCGCCGGCGGCCTCCAGCACGCCGCCGATCGGGCCGCGCGCGAACACCTCGAACACGTACGGGCGGCCGCGCCTAAGCGCCACGGCCGGCGGCAGCACCAGCTCGGTCGCCGGCGTCGCCCCCTCGAAAACGATCGCGCCATCGTCGTCGGAAAGCACGACGCGATACGTCCACTCGCCGTCGGCCGTTGCTGCGCGCCAGCGCAGCACGCGCGCGTCTGCTGCCAGCTGGCGGCCGAGTGGGGCGAGCGCGGCGAAGCCGCTGCGCTCGCCGCTGCGCATCACCATCGTGGCCTGCGCGTTGCGTGCCGGCGCGACGGTGAGCGCTGCGATAGCGGCGGCGATCTCGCGCCGCTCGACGCGGCCAGCGCCGTCGGCCGCGAACTCGCCCGCGCGTAGGCGGAAGACGCCCGGGCCGTAAACGTCGTACACGCGGCCCGCAGCGAGCGTCACGATGGCCGCCCGTGCGCCGTCGGCAAGCATCACGATATCGCCTTCGCCGAGCGCAACGCGCGTTCGTAACGGCTGGGGCTGGCCGCGCTGCGCGATCGCGCCTGCGCCGTGCACTTCGGTCACCATCGCCACCGCCTGCGCGAACGAGACCGGCGCCGCCGCCAGCAGCACCATCGTCAGTCCGAACCGCACCGCCGCCCGCATACGCTGCTCCGCTACGCGCTCAGACTACGACGGCGCGTTCCGCGGCGCGAGCGAACATTCGACAGGGCAGGCGCCGGCCGGCTGCCAGCCGGCAATCGCGACTGGCGAGTGGCCTTTGAGCGGAGCCTCGCCGAGCACTTCGGCGGGGAACTCGCGCCGCGTCTGAGCCGCAAGCTGGGCCTCGAAGGCCGCCGTCATCAGCACCGGGAAGCCGAGCATCTTCGCCAGGTCCTGCAGGCGCGCGGCGACGTTGACCGCGTCGCCGATCGCGGTGAAGTCCTTGCGGTCGGCCGAGCC
>DATLZG010000396.1:0-5301 GCA_035574095.1 Burkholderiaceae bacterium
ATCGAAGCGAACCGCGCGGCGCCGCCGCCGGTGGTTGCGCCGCCGGCTAGCGCGGCCGGCGTCAGCCTCGATCAGCCGCTGCGCGAGGCGCGCGACCAGTTCGAGCGCGTCTACTTCGAGTATCACTTGGCGCGCGAGAACTACAGCATGACCCGGGTGGCCGATCGCGCCGGGCTCGAACGCACGCACCTGTACCGCAAGCTCAAGCAGCTCGGCGTCGAACTCGGCCGCAGCGGCCGGCGCGCCGGCGTCGGCAACGGGGCGCCGGAGCTGGCGCGCGACGGCGGCCGCAGCGACGGCGATTGAGCGCGGCGCAATGAAGATCATCATCCTCGGCGCCGGCCGCGTCGGCTCTTCCGTGGCCGAAAGCCTCGTTTCCGAGGCCAACGACATCACGGTGATCGACACCGACGCGGCGCGCGTCGCCGACCTGCAGGAACGCTACGACCTGCGCGGTCTGGTGGGCAACGCCACGCTGCCGTCGATGCTGAAGGAAGCGGGCGCCGACGACGCCGATCTGCTGATCGCGGTGACCGCCAGCGACGAAACGAATCTGGTCGCGTGCAAGATCGCCGCCGACGTGTTCAACGTGCCGACCCGCATCGCGCGCGTGCGCAACGTCGAGCTGCAGGAACATCCGGAGCTGACCGGCGAGAAGGGCTTTCGGGTCAGCCACATCATCTGGCCCGAGCAAAGCGTCACCGACTACGTGCTGAAGCTGATCGAGTTTCCGGAGGCGCTGCAGGTGCTCGAGTTCGCCGACGGCAAGGCGAGTCTGATCGCGGTGCGCGCGTTCGCCGGTGGCCCGCTGGTGTCGCATCCGATCGCCGATCTGCGCAAGCACATCCCGAACGTCGACACGCGCATCGTCGCGATCTTCCGCAACGACCGCAGCATCCAGTGCGAGGCGCAGACGATGATCCAGCCCGGCGACGAGGTGTTTTTCCTCGCCGCCAGCGAACACATCCGCGCGGTGATGGGCGAGCTGCGCCGCATGGACAAGCCGGTCAAGCGCGTGCTGATCGCCGGCGGCGGCAACATCGGCTTGCGGCTGGCGCGCGCGCTCGACACCGGCGAAGGCATCGACTGGGCCGACAGCTTCAACGTCAAGATCATCGAATTCAACAAACGCCGCTGCGAGTACCTGGCGAGCCAACTGTCGTCGGACGTGCTGGTGCTGAACGGCGACGCCACCGACGAGGACCTGCTGACCGAAGAAGGTGTCGCCGAAGCCGATCTGTTCGTCGCGCTGACCAACGACGACGAGAACAACATCATGAGCGCGCTGCTCGCCAAGCGGCTCGGCGCGCGCCGCACGATCGCGTTGATCAACCGCAAGAGCTACGGCGACCTGATGCAGGGCGGGCAGATCGACATCGCGATCTCGCCGTCGCACGCCACGTTGTCGGCGCTGCTGAAGCACGTGCGCCGCGGCGATGTGGTCGCCGCCCACAGCCTGCGGCGCGGTGCGGCCGAGGCGCTGGAGATCATCGCCCACGGCGACGCCAAGAGTTCGCGCGTGGTCGGGCGCAAGATCGAGGACATCGACTTGCCGAAGGGGGCGACGATCGGCGCCATCGTGCGCGGCACCGGCGACGCCGCGCGCGTGCTGATCGCGCACCACGACACGGTGATCGAACCGGAAGATCACCTGATCGTGTTCGTGGCGCGCAAGAAGATGATCCCGCGGGTCGAGAAGCTGTTGGCGGTCGGCGTCGGTTTTTTCTAGGGCGCCGGCCGGCGGCGCCCCCTGTCACTGCCCGCCCGGATACAGGTCGCGTAGCAGCATGCGCACGGCGGCGGCCGACAGCATGTCGCCCTTTACCATCGCGGCGGCGTCCTTGGCGCTTTTCATCCGCTTCATGTGCATGTCGTAAGCGGCGCCCATCGCCGCCACGAATTCCTGTCGGCTGACCATGCCGTCCTTGTTTTTATCGGCCATCTTCATCAGCTCGGGAAAGCTGATGCTGATGTCGCCCTGGGCGAACGCGGGGGCGGGCAAGGCGGCGCCGAGCGCCAGCACCATGGCGGCGGCGGTGAGCGAGCGTCGAAGCATGTTTCTCTCCTCTGTCTGCTGAGCGGTGGCTGCGGCGGTGCGCACGGCACTGCGTGCCGGCAATCGCCGGCCCTCGCGTGGCGAAGGCGCTCGTTCGTCGCCGCCGCGCCGCCGTCCTTACAGGGCCGTGCCAGCGGTGCACTCCCATAGGTGCGAATCCGCAGCTTCGGCGCTGCGGCCGGCGTACCGGTTGACGGATGCGCGGGATAGAATCGCCGGCACGCGGCTATCCTCAACCGAAACGTCCGCAGCCGCCCCGCCGCGCCGCCAGCCGGCACGACGATCCGCGCGGGCGCATTGCACAGTCCAACCAAGGAGACGATCGATGGACTTCATCAAGAGTACGGACGCGCGCAAGACGCGTCGCAAGTTCCTCGGCGCCGCGGCGGCGACCACGCTCGGCGTGCCGATGATCGCCAAGGGCCAGGCGGGACCGATTTCGATGCGCTGGCAGTCGACCTGGCCGGCGAAGGACATCTTCCACGAGTACGCGCTCGACTTCGCCAAGAAGGTCAACGACATGACCGGCGGCGAGCTGAAGATCGAGGTGCTGCCCGCCGGCGCGGTCGTGCCGGCGTTCGGCCTGCTCGACGCCGTGTCCAAAGGTACGCTCGACGGCGGCCACGGCGTGCTCGTTTACCACTACGGCAAGCAGAACGCGCTCGCGCTGTGGGGTTCGGGTCCCGCGTTCGGCATGGACGCCAACATGCTGCTCGCCTGGCACAAGTACGGCGGCGGCAAGGAGCTGCTGAACAAGCTGTACGCGTCGATCAACGCCAACGTGGTGTCGTTCCCCTACGGTCCGATGCCGACGCAGCCGCTCGGCTGGTTCAAGAAGCCGATCAGCAAGGTGGCCGATTTCAAAGGCTTGAAGTTCCGCACCGTCGGCATCTCGATCGACGTCTTCACCGCGATGGGGGCGGCGGTCAACGCGCTGCCCGGCGGCGAGATCGTGCCGGCGATGGACCGCGGGCTACTCGACGCGGCCGAGTTCAACAACGCCACCTCGGATCGCGTGCTCGGCTTCCCCGACGTGTCCAAGGTCTGCATGCTGCAGAGCTACCACCAGAACGCCGAGCAGTTCGAGATCATGTTCAACAAGACCAAGTTCGACGCGCTGCCGGCGAAGATCAAGGCGATCATCGAGAACGCAGTGGAGGCAGCCAGCGCCGACATGAGCTGGAAAGCGATCGACCGCTACAGCAAGGACTACATCGAGATGCAGGAGAAGCAGGGCGTGAAGTTCTACATCACGCCGCCGGCGATCCTGCAGGCGCAGTTGGACGCCTACGACGCCGCCGCCAAGAAGCGCGCCGACAACGCGCTGTTCCGCGAGATCGAGGAATCGCAGCGCAAGTTCGCCGAGCGCGCGGTGCGCTGGGATCTGGACACCAACGTGTCGCGCCGCATGGCGTACAACCACTACTTCGGCAAGAAGCCGGCCGCGCCGGCGAAGAAGGCCTGACGCGGTTTTCCGGTTCCCGCCGTCCGGCACCCCGGACGGCGGTTTGTTTTTCAGGAGCGCGCCGCGAACGCGCGGATCGGCGGATTCGATGCAAAAGCTGCTGCTTGCGGTCGACAAGGTGAGCACTTTCGTCGGCCATTTTTTCTCCTGGCTGATCGTCGGCCTGACGCTGATGATCACGTGGGAGGTCTTCTCGCGCTACGCGCTCGACCGCCCGCACGCATGGGCGTTCGACGTGATGATCATGATGTACGGCACGCTGTTCATGATGGCCGGCGCGTACACGCTGGCGAAAAACGGGCACGTGCGCGGCGACGTGCTGTACGGCTTTCTGCGGCCACGCACGCAGGCGTGGATCGACCTCGTGCTGTACGTGCTGTTCTTCGTGCCGGGAGTGATCGCGCTGACCTACGCCGGGTACTACTACGCGTCCGATTCGTGGGCGATCAACGAGCACTCCAACATCACCGCCGACGGACCGCCGATCTATCCGTTCAAGACCGTGATTCCGATCGCCGGCGCGGTGTTGTTGCTGCAGGGGCTGGTGGAGATCGTTCGGTGTGTCATCTGCATCCGCCAGGGCGAGTGGCCGTCGCGCGAAGAGGACGTCGAGGAAGTCGACGTCGACAAACTGAAGGAAATGGTGCACGTCAAGGACGAGGACATCCAGAAGCTCGACGCGTTGGTCGTCAAGGAGCGGCCATGAAGATCCGCAAGGAACTGTGGT
Organism: Burkholderiaceae bacterium; assembly: GCA_035574095.1. Lineage (GTDB taxonomy): Bacteria > Pseudomonadota > Gammaproteobacteria > Burkholderiales > Burkholderiaceae_F > JAKANT01. Next base: position 4,249 of record DATLZG010000396.1, read on the forward strand.
TCGGCTTCTCGCTGATGGCGCTGATCGTCGCCGCGATCGTCTTGTTCACGCCGTGGGGCAATCTGACCAACGGCCACCTCGGCCTGATCATGCTGGCGCTGATCGTGGTGGCGATCATGCTCGGCTTCCCGACCGCGTTCACGCTGATGGGCATGGGCGTGGTCTTCGCCTGGCTTGCGTATCGCAGCGTCGATCCCGACACGGCCGTGCGGCAGGTGCTGGACCTGTTCGTACAGCGCACCTACGGCGTGATGTCGAACGACGTGCTGATCGCCGTGCCGCTGTTCGTGTTCATGGGCTATCTGGTCGAGCGCGCGGCGCTGATCGAGCGGCTGTTCAAGAGCCTGCACCTGTCGCTGGCGCGCGTGCCGGGGTCGCTGGCGGTGGCCACGATCGCCACCTGCGCGCTGTTCGCCACCGCCACCGGCATCGTCGGCGCGGTGGTCACGCTGATGGGCTTGCTCGCCCTGCCTGCGATGCTGCGCGCCGGCTACGACGTCAAGATCTCCGCCGGGTCGATCACCGCCGGCGGCTGTCTCGGCATCCTGATTCCGCCGTCGGTGCTGCTGATCGTGTACGGGGCGACCGCGGGCGTATCGGTCGTTCAGCTTTATGCCGGCGCCTTTTTCCCCGGCTTCATGCTGGCCGGGCTGTACGTGCTGTACGTGATCCTGGTGGCGAAGTGGAAACCGCACCTGATGCCGCCGCTGCCCGAGGAGGAGCGGCGCGTTCCGTTGCCCGCCGCGGTGCAGGCGTTGGCGAGCCGCGGCCGCCACGCGTTGCTGGTGCTCGCGCGCACGTTCGGCACCGTGCCCGGCGCCTCGCGCGGCGCGCTGCTGCGGCTGTGGATCCTGACGCTGCTGCCGGCCGTCGTCATCGTCGGCTCCCTCGTGCTGATGCAGCGTGCCGCAACCGCGCCGATCGCGCAGGTCGAGACAGCCGGCCTGGTCGCCGCCGGGGCGGTGACCGCCGGCGGCTGTCTCGGCATCCTGATTCCGCCGTCGGTGCTGCTCATCGTTTACGGCGCGACCGCGGGCGTGTCGGTGGTGCAGC
>DATLZG010000397.1:0-2976 GCA_035574095.1 Burkholderiaceae bacterium
CCGGACCGAGAATGCCGGAGACCAGGCTGCTGGCGGCGATGTCGCCGCCGCGCACGAGAGCGAAGGCGATCACGGGAACGAGGATCGCGAGCATGCCAGCCATGTCTTGGCTGGTCGCGCCCATGTGCTGAATCAACTTCGCCGCCACCATCGTGTCGCCGCCGTACTCGGTGAGCAGCCGCGACATCGGCGAGCCGTCCACGCGCACCATCAGGTAATTGACCACCGCGTACAGCGGCGGCCACAACGCGAGCCAGGCGAAGATCATCACGTAACCGCGCAGCAGCACCGCGCCGCCGATGCCGGCGCCCATCACGAGCACGATCACTATCGGAAACGCCGCCAGCGCCACAAACTCGACCGCATTGCGCAGCGTCGGCAGCAGCGTCTCGGCGATCTTGCTCATCGTCCGGTAGTTGATGACCGACGATACGTTGGCCTGCGCCGCCGCGAATGCCGATGCCAGCGCCACCGCATCCGGGTGAGACGATTGCTGAAGGCCGTCGCCGACGCCGGCGCGCAGCATCGACTGCATCGCCGCGTCCGCGAACGACCGGCTCAGGTTCAACAGCGCGGTTTCCGCCGAGGCGATCGCGCCAGATACGGCAGCGGTCGGGTTCGGCTCCATGCCGACCAGTTGGGCGCCGAGCAGGCGCTGCAGTTGCGGGACTTCGTTGGCGCGCAGGTAGTTGAACGTGTCGATGGCCATGATCGGGCAGGATCTCGATAGGCCGTCCGGTCCGACCACGTAGCGCGCCGGATTCAGCCACCCGGCTTGCGTGATCGTCATCTCGAGGTTCGCGGAGGCAAACACCTCCTGCGCACGGGCCGGATTCTCGATCATTTCGAGCACGACGCACTCGCTCATCAGCGCGTTCAGGAAACCGCGGCCGGTCGGGGTGACCGCGCCGACGCTGCGGATCGCCTCGACCGCGCGCTGCGGGAAAGCCATGCCGAAGCGCGTGAACCGGGCCGCTTCATCGCTGACCGGAATGAAGGCGCTCTCGAAGGCGTTGCCGAGCCAGTAGCCAAGGCGCGAACTTAGCGTCACCAGAAACGCCGCCCCGACCGGAACGTCGTTGACGACGTACGCCGTGCCGGCGCGCACGTCGCGCACCGTGACCGGCGTGCGCGGAACCAGAAGCACCATCGCCGAGACGACGAACACCACGACGAACATGTACATCGACTCATGGCGCCAGCGAACGATGCCGCCTATCACCGCGGCCAAAAGCCCTACCAGCACCACGGAACGCGCCAGTCCGGCAAAGTCGGCGCCGCCAACGATGAACACGATCGCTTCCAGCAGGTCGCGCATCTGCGCGCCGTTCCAGAACGCAACGACGTCGATCGGCCACATGGCGGGGCTCCTTCTCGTTACCGGCGGCCGAAATTCAGGTTCGCCGCGAGTTGCGCCGACATGCGCGAGCGCCACGCGCGGTTCAGGTGATCGAGGATCAAGATGTAGTCGGCGACGCGCCGCAGGCTTTCGAGCGCCTTGCTGCGTTCGTTGCGCAGTTCGTCCTGAAGGTGCCGGATGCGCTGTTCGAGTTTCTCGGCGTACTCAGCCTGCTGCTGCCGATTGGCGTTCGATGCCTTGGAAGAGGCCGCTTTCTTGGCCTCGCGCAGCAGCGTCTCGAAGGACGCGGCAGCAACTTCGACCGCGACCGCGACCGACACGGCGTCGATCACGGCTGTCCGCAACGATGCCGCCATCGGAGAGGCTACCGCATTGAGCATGCTAAGCGCTGGCATCGAGGCGACGCCGCCCAGAAGTACGACCTCCTCGTTGGTGAGTCCGTTGCTCGCGCGATCGACGCGGTTCACGACCGCGTCCACATAGCGGCCTGCAATGCCGCGCACCGTCTGCGCGAGTGAGATGCGAGTGATCGCGGTGGTGCTCGGATTCAGGCACTTCACCTGCTCGTCGCACGCATACACCTGAACGGTTCCGCCATCGATGAGCGTTGCGACCGACATGTTCTGAATCGGCGGAAGCGGTGTCGGCACGATCGTGGTCTCGCCGTTGACGGTTTCCGCGCGGAAGATCACCGATCCGACCAGGCTCATGATTTCTTCGCGGATCTGGCGCGTCAGCCACACGGTGGTCGAGTCCCCGCGCAGCAGATCCCAGACCAGATTCGACTGGCACTTGTTCGGCACGGTCGTGCCGTCGCTGAGCGTTTCTGGGCCGCAGTCGTTCACCACTCTGGCAGGATCGGTTTCGTAGGTCTGCATGCAGGCGGCCTGATCCGTGCAGGTGCCGGCGGCGCGTTGCTCGCCGATCGTTTCCTGAGAGCTTTCGAGCAGCCACTTTTTGCCGTGGTCAAACAACGCCTGCGCAGCCTTGCACGAATCGATCGACCAGGCGGAAAAGTCCATCAGCATCTTCTTGTACTCTCCGACCTTGCTCTCGAGCTGCGCGGAAAGAGTCTGCAGAGCGAGCTGAAAGGCCAGGCCGGGTAGGTTTTGTCCGACTGAGCGCAGGAAGTTCACGAACTCCTGCCGCGACGGAATGCTGAAGCCCCCCAGCATGATGTCGATGCCGCCGCAGCTTGAGCGCATGTTCCACGGCGTGAAGTAAAGTGGACGGAACTGCCGCGTCGGAGCCTTCATCGCTATGCTGCCGCCGAACGCCGTGTACGAATCGCCGCTGCGGTAGATGTCGGCCGCAGTAACGTTGGCCGAGTTCACCACGTCCTGATAGAACTGGTCGAGAAAGCTCTGACTGAGCGCCGCCGGCGCATGGATCGTCGCCGAGCACGCCACGCCGGCCACAAGTAGCTTGATCTTCCGAACACGCATATCGCCTCCTCGGTTCAGCGCACTGCCGCGCCGACGTCGGCTCCCAGACCGACGCGCGTCAGCACGTGCGCGCGCATCGCGATCTCGTCGGCGCTCATCACGCCGGCGCCCAGAAACACCACGCTGCGGTCGTGCCGCGACACCAGGTACAGGCTCGGCACGGCGTTAACT
>DATLZG010000398.1:0-2191 GCA_035574095.1 Burkholderiaceae bacterium
GGTGGAGGCGACCGCCTCCACTGCGGCCGCGAACGGCGGCCTGAAGCCGGTGCGCTTCATCAGCGGGATCGTGATCGGTCCATCGACCATCACGTTCGCCACCGCGCTGCCGGACACGGTACCGAACAGCGAGGAGCTGACCACCGCCACCTTGCCGGGTCCGCCCGCCGTATGCCCGGTCAGCGACAGCGCGAAATCCATGAACAGTTGCCCGGTGCCGCTGCGCTCCATGAAGGCGCCGAAAAGCACGAACAGCATCACGTAGGAGGCGGACACGCCGAGGGTGGAGCCGAAGATGCCCTCGGTCGACAGGTACAACTGCTCCAGCAGCACCGGGATCTTGACCTGCGTGAACGCGGCGGCGTAGACGAGAAACGCGATCGCGGTGGCCGGCAGCGCCCACCCGATCACGCGCCGTGTGCCCTCCAGCACGACCAACAGCGCCAGCACCGCAAACACTTTGTCGGCGAGCGTCAGCTCGTCGATGTAGATGATGCGATTGGTGAAGTACTCGTAGTTGACGAAGATGTGCAGCACGCAGCCCCAGCCGGCGAACAGCAGGGCGGCGTCGACGAGCCGCCAGGACGGCGCGCCGCGCGGCGCCAGCGGATACAGCAGGAACACGAGCGTCAGCGCGAACAGCAGGTGCGTGCCGCGAAAGATCACCGCCTCCGGCGGGCCGAAGGCGGCGACGTACATGTGATATAGCGACATCGCCACTGCGAGGGCGAGCACGGCGCCGCGCAGCAACGCCGTGGCCGGAAGCGTGGCGGCCTTTTCGTCGGCGACCATCTTGGGCGACCTCGGTCGGGAGCGCCGGCGCCCCCGCCGGTCGTCGCTGTTACAGCGCGCCGACTTCCTTGTAGAACTTCGCCGCGCCCTTATGCAGCGGCACGCCGATGTCGAGCGCCATGTCCTTCGGCGTCAGCCCGGCGATCGACTTCACGACCGCGGCCATCGCATCGACGTTCGCGGCCATGATCTTCGTCAACTTGTAGACGAGATCCTCCGGCAGATCGCAGGACACGATCACGTGCGTCGAGTAGCCGATCACCGGTACGTCTTTGTCCTGCTTCGGATAGGTCCCGGCCTTGATGATCAGCCGGTTGTAGCCGGGGTTCGCCTTCTTCAGCGCCGCCATCGTTTTGTCGTCCACCGGCACCAGCTTGATGTCGCGCGCGGCGGCCAGATCCATCACCGCCGACGCCGGCGCGGTCGTGCCGAGCGTGAACACCTGCGCATGGCCGTCTTTCATCATCGCCACCGCGTCGGTATACGCGGCCTGGAAGTTGACCTTCGCCAGCGACTGGTAGGAAAGACCGTTCAACTCCAGCACGGTCGCGGTCAGGATCTCGGCCGTATTTCCCTTCGGCTGCGTGACCAGCGTCTTGCCCTTCAGGTCCGCGAACGAGTCGATCTTGGCGTCGGCGTTGGCGACGACCTGGAAGTATTGCGGGTAGAGGTTCGCCAGTTGGCAGACCTTGGTGACCTTCTTCGGATACGGCGCGCGGCCTGCGATGCCGTCGACGGTCGTGCTCGAGTTGGCGAAGCCGATCTGCGCCTTGCCTTCGTCCACGCCGCGCACGTTGGCGATGCCGGCGCCGGGTTGTTGCTGGATCGACAGGCCGGGGATCTCTTTCTCCCACAGCCCTTTCAATGCGCCGCCCAGCGGGATCCAGGAGCCGCCCTGCGGCCCGGTCATGAAGGTCAGCTGCTGGGCGGCGGCCGGCAGTGCGATCGCGGCGAGCGCAGCCAGAAGACAGCGCAGGATCTTCATCTGCTCCTCCTTGTGATCGTTAGGCGGAGCAGTTTAATCCCGGCGCCAGCGGGGCCGGAACGGCCGCGCCGCCTTCAGGACGGCAGGAAGTCCACCGGCCAGGTCACGGTCATCGTCTCGACGTCCTTGGCGCCGAAGTCGAACTGGCGAATGCGCGCGAGCAGCTTGCGCTCCAGTTCCGCGGCCTTCAGTTCGCTGGACACGATGCGCAGGTCGATCACCTGCCCCGACGGCGCGATCTTCAGCTCCAGCACGACCTTGCCCTCCAGCGACGGGTCGTCGCGCAGCGCGCGGTTGTAGATCGCGTAGATCGCGCCTTTGTTGCGCTCGAACACGAGGCGGATCTCTTCGATCGAACGCGACGCCTTGCCGCTGCCGCCCTTCTGCAAGGTGCCGCCTTTGCCCGTGCCGCCG
>DATLZG010000399.1:0-5097 GCA_035574095.1 Burkholderiaceae bacterium
GTCACGCTGACCTCGGTGGGCGCCGGCGTGATCGGCGTGGTGGCGCTGCTGTTCCTCTATCCGCTGCTGCCGGCACGCCAGATCGTCGGCGCCGACATCGCGCACGCGGTGCCGCTGACGCTGGTCGCCGGGCTCGGACACGCCGCGCTGGGCGGCGTCGACTGGACACTGCTCGGCACCTTGTTGATCGGCTCGCTGCCGGCGATCTACCTGGGCGCCGCGCTCGCGCATCGGTTGCCGGAGCGCGCGCTGCGGCTGGCGCTGGCGACGATGCTGGTGGGCATCGGCTTCAAGCTGCTGATCGGTTGAGGGTCCGGCCATGTACCGCTACGACGACATCGACCACACGATCGTGCGCGAACGCGCGGCGCAGTATCGCGACCAGTTGCGCCGCTATCTGGAGGGGAAACTCTCGGAAGAGGAGTTCCGGCCGTTGCGTCTGCAAAACGGCATCTACATCCAGCGCCACGCGCCGATGCTGAGGATCGCGATTCCGTACGGCGTGCTGTCGGCGGTGCAGATGCGCAAGCTCGCCGCCATCGCGCGCCGCTACGACCGCGGCGTCGGTCACTTCAGCACGCGGCAGAACCTGCAACTGAACTGGATTCGACTGGAGGATACGGCCGACATCCTGGACGAGCTGGCGACCGTGCAGATGCACGCGATCCAGACCTCCGGCAATTGCGTGCGCAACATCACCAGCGACGAGTTCGCGGGCGTGGCTCCCGACGAGGTGATCGATCCGCGCCCGCTGGCGGAGATCCTGCGCCAGTGGAGCACGCTGCATCCGGAGTTCGCCTATCTTCCGCGCAAGTTCAAGATCGCGATCTCGGGCGCGCGTGAGGACCGGGCCGCCACCGCGTTTCACGACATCGGGCTGTATGCGGTGAAGGGCGCTGACGGCGCCCGCGGGTTCCGGGTCCTGGTGGGCGGCGGCATGGGCCGTACGCCGATGATCGGCGCGGTGATCCGCGAGTTTCTGCCCTGGCAGGAGTACCTGAACTACTGCGCTGCGATTCTGCGTGTCTACAACCGCTACGGCCGGCGCGACAACCTCTACAAGGCGCGCATCAAGATCCTGGTCAAGGCGCTCGGCGTGGCGGAGTTCGCGCGCCAGGTGGAAGAGGAGTTTGTTCACCTTGCCGGTGGCCCGAATACGGTGACGGACGAGGAATATGGACGCGTAGCCGCGCATTTCGCGCCGCCGCTCTACGAAACCGGCCTCAGTGACCAGATCGACACACGCGGCGACCTTGCCTTCGCGCGCTGGGTCGGGCGCAACGTGCGCGCGCACAAGGTGCCGGGCTACCGCGCGGTCGTGCTGTCGCTGAAGCGGCCCGGACTGGCTCCCGGCGACGCCACCTCCGAACAAATGGAGCTGGTGGCCGACTGGTCCGAGCGCTACGGCTTCGGCGAGATCCGCGTCACGCACGAGCAGAACCTGGTGCTGCCCGACGTCCGCACGGACGCCTTGCACGCACTGTGGGTGGAGGCGAAAGCGGCCGGGCTGGCGACACCCAACATCGGCCTGCTGACCGACATGATCAGCTGCCCGGGCGGCGACTTCTGCGCCCTGGCCAACGCGAAGTCGATCCCGATCGCCAAGAGCATCGAGGCGCGCTTCGACGATCTCGATTACCTGTACGACCTCGGCGAGCTGAACCTCAACATTTCCGGCTGCATGAACTCCTGCGGCCACCACCACGTCGGCCACATCGGCATCCTGGGCGTGGACAAGGACGGCGCCGAGTACTACCAGGTGTCGATCGGCGGCGCCGACGGTTCCGCCGCCGGTGGCGGTCGCGCGGCGATCGGCAAGATCATCGGGCCGTCGTTCTCCGCCGCCGAAGTGCCGGACGTGATCGAGCGGCTGCTCGAGGTCTACGTGCGCGAGCGGCTCGAGGGCGAGCGCTTCATCGACACCGTGGCGCGCATCGGCGTGCAGCCTTTCAAGCTCCACGTGTATGCCGAGCGCGGCGAGCTGGCGGAGGCGGCGTGACGGCAAAAGTCACGAAGCGGATCGACGCGGTCGCTCGCCTCGCCGTGACCGACGGCGTCGCTGGGGAGGTGGCATGAAAGCGCTTCGCGCCGACGGCACGTTCGCCGACCTCGATTGGCGCATCGTGCGCGAGCAGGACGCGCCCGCGCGCCCGGGCGACGTGCTGCCGTTGGCGGTCTACCGGGCGCTTGCGACGCGCGACGGCTGCGCCGTATGGCTCGCACCCGCCGACGAGCCGGCGGGCGTCGCCGAATTCCTGCCACAGTTGCCGCTGGTGGCGATCGACTTCCCGACCTTCAAGGACGGGCGCGGATACTCGATCGCCTCCATCCTGCGCACCCGGCTGCGCTTCGCCGGCGAGCTGCTGGCGATCGGCGACGTGCTGATCGATCAGCTTTTCTATCTGAAGCGCGTCGGCTTCTCCTCCTTCGCGCTGCGCGCCGACCAGGACGAGCAGGCGGCATGCGCAGCGCTGTTCGCTTTCAGCAACAGTTACGCCGGCGCGGTGGACGAGCCGCTGCCGCACTTTCGCCGGCGAGTTAGCGGAGTCATGCGATGAACAAGACCGAATCCGCCCTCACCTTGCTGCGCGAGGCCGCGCAACTGCAACCGGCGGCGTTCTCCTCCAGTTTCGGCGCCGAAGACATGGTCGTGCTCGATCTGATCCAGCGCGACGCGCTGCCGATCGAAATATTCACGCTCGACACCGGTCGTCTGCCCGAAGAGACCCATCGGTTGATGCAACGGGTGGAGGAGCGTTACGGACCCTGCTTCAAGACCTACTTTCCGGACGCGAACGCGGTGCAGGAACTGGTTGCGCGCGATGGCATCAACGGCTTCTACCGGTCGGTGGACAAGCGCAAGGCGTGCTGCGCCGTGCGCAAGCTCGAACCGCTTGGGCGTGCGCTGGCCGGCAAGCGCGCGTGGGTGACCGGCTTGCGCGCCCAGCAGTCGGTCACCCGCCACGACCTGGCGCGGCGCGAATGGGACGCGCAGTGGCAGGTGGAGAAGTTCAACCCGCTCGCCGATTGGAGCGAGGCCGACGTCTGGGAGTACATCCGCCGCCACGACGTGCCGTACAACGAACTGCACGACCGCTTCTATCCGAGTATCGGCTGCGCGCCGTGCACGCGCGCGATCACCCCGGGCGAGGACATCCGCGCCGGGCGTTGGTGGTGGGAAAACGCCGACACGAAAGAATGCGGCTTGCACAGCAAGCCGCATTCTGTCGGCGTTTCGTCGGAGGCTAACGTGCGCGCAGCGCACGTTAAGGACGGTGCCGCGATAGCGGCACCGTCCGGCCGGAGACAAAACCCTGAAACCGAGGGGACCGTGCGTGATGTTGGCGCGAGCGCGGACGTCCCGGTGAAGGAGATCGCATGAGTCTTGTCCTGCGCCGCACGCTGACCCACCTGGACTGGCTGGAGGCCGAGGCGATCCACATCCTGCGCGAGGTGGCCGGCCAGGCGACCAACCCGGTGCTGCTGTTTTCCGGCGGCAAGGATTCGATCGTGCTGCTGCATCTGGCGACCAAGGCGTTCCGCCCGGCGCGCTTTCCGTTTCCGCTGCTGCACATCGACACCGGGCACAACTTTCCGGAGGTGATCGAGTTCCGCGACCGCCGCGCGGCCGAGCTGGGCGAGCGGCTGATCGTGCGCAGCGTGGGCGATTCGATCCGCGCCGGCCGCGTCGTGCTGCGCACGCCCGACGAATCGCGCAACAAGCACCAGTCGGTGACGCTGCTCGACGCGATCGCCGAGTTCGGCTTCGACGCCGCGATCGGGGGCGCGCGCCGCGACGAAGAGAAAGCGCGCGCCAAGGAGCGCGTGTTCTCGTTCCGCGACGAATGGGGCCAATGGGATCCGAAGAACCAGCGGCCCGAGCTGTGGAACCTGTACAACGCGCGCGTCGCGCGCGGCGAACACGTGCGCGTGTTTCCGATCTCCAACTGGACCGAACTCGATGTCTGGCAGTACATCGCGCGCGAGCGGCTGGCGCTGCCGAGCATCTATTTCGCGCACCAGCGGCCGGTGGTGCGGCGGCACGGCGCGCTGGTGCCGGTGACCGAGTTGACGCCGGCACGGGCCGGCGAGAAGGTGGAGATGCTGTCGGTGCGCTTTCGCACGGTCGGCGATATCACCTGCACCTGCCCGGTGGCCTCCACCGCGTCCACCTACGAGGAGATCGTCGCCGAGACGATGACGGCCACGCTGACCGAGCGCGGCGCCACGCGCATGGACGACCAGACTTCCGAGGCGTCGATGGAGGAGCGCAAGCGCGAGGGCTATTTCTGATGAAGCGCGAAGACCTTCCCGAACTGCAGGCCGAAGACCGCGGCGTCCTGCGCTTTCTGACCTGCGGTAGCGTGGACGATGGCAAGAGCACGCTGATCGGCCGGCTGCTGTACGACACCAAAGCCTTGCTCGCCGATACGCTGGCGACCTTGGAGAGAACGTCCGCGCGGCGCGGCCTGTCGGCGCTCGATCTGTCGCTGGCGACCGACGGTCTGGTGGCCGAGCGCGAACAGGGCATCACGATCGACGTCGCCTACCGCTACTTCGCCACCGCGCGGCGCAAGTTCATCATCGCCGACGCGCCCGGCCACGAGCAGTACACGCGCAACATGGTCACCGCCGCCTCCACCGCCGACGTGGCCGTGCTGCTGGTCGATGCGCGCAAGGGGATCCTGCCGCAGACCAAACGACACGCGACGATCGCGGCGCTGCTCGGCATCCGCCAACTGATCGTGGCGGTCAACAAAATGGACCTGGTCGACTACTCGCAGCAGCGATTCGATGCGATTTGCGCCGATTTCGCCGCCTGGCTGGCGCAGCATGCCGAGCTGGCCGTCGATGTGCGCTATCTGCCGCTGTCGGCGCTGCAGGGCGACAACGTCGTCGATCCGAGCGCGCGCACGCCCTGGTACGGCGGCCCGACGCTGGTGCAACTGCTGGAGGACGCGCCGGCCGAGCAACTGGATACCGAGGCGCCGCTGCGGCTGCCGGTGCAGTGGGTGTGCCGCCCGGCCGGCTCGGACTTCCGCGGCTACGCCGGGCGCCTGGAGTCCGGCACCTTGACCGTCGGCGACGAGGTGATCG
>DATLZG010000400.1:0-7441 GCA_035574095.1 Burkholderiaceae bacterium
ATCGACCGCATCGGGTATCCCATCGCCACGCCCCGGCTGATTTCCTCGCGTTCCATCGCACTCAGATGACTATAGAACTCGCCCATGGCAACACCTCCATCGCAAACGACAAAAGTGTTGCACTTGGTTCTTGAGACCACCTAGGTTCTAGGCAATGGGCTCTGGAAGGGCGCCTGCGGACCGTCCTGGCGGTAGGCCAGTTCGAGTCCGAGGAGACAGGCTGCAAGACGACCGGCGAGTTCGCGATCGTCTTCGCGCCGGATCTGAGGCCTTGCTTCCGGGCCGGTTTGGCGAAGAGCACCACCCGCATCGAAGATGACGAGCGGGCGCAGCAATTGGCCGTTCGGCCACGCGGCGTGTTTCTCGGGTTCACCTACGCCGCGACGGGACGGCGAGGTAACCGCGGATGATGTGGGCCAAGGCCCGCCGGATTGTGGACTCCCGGCTACACCGGCGTGGATCGCCTGCCCCGCATCGGGTGATTGGCGCGTTCGAAGACCGCAACCGTCGTTGCGGATGGCGTCGCCAGCAGCTTTCGCGACAGCGTGCGTTGACAGCGTCGGAAGACGAGAATGGCCGCGTTCGGATCGCCTCGGGCGAGGTGCGCCAGCATCAACGACCGATAAAAGGATTCCACTCGGTCATCGGTCTGCAGACCTGCCATACAAAGCGCCTCGACGCCTAACCAGTCCTCGGCCGCAACCGCCGCCTCAATGCGGCGCTCGAGGGTAAGCAAGACGCTGGCGTGTAGAGTTTCCCGGTAAGCTATCGCCCAATCGTCGTCATGTTCGTCTTCGAGAAAGGCACCCGGATAAAAGCGCCGCAAATTCTCCGCGAATGCGAACGCATCAACTGCGATCGCGGGCTGACTTCGCGCCGCGGTCAATAGTCCTTCGAGCTCCCAGGCATCGACCCAAACGAACGCTGGATCGAGAGCCAATTTAGCGTCGCGTCGCGAAACAGCGTCCGCTCCGATTAGGTGTCGCAGGCGATGCAATGCCGCAGCCAGTGCATTCCTGCCTGCGTCACCGTCGCTATCCGGCCACAGTGCATCGATCAGTCGCTTTTCAGGCACCCCTGTGCCGCCAAAGGCGACAATCGCCTGCAGCAGGTTCAGAGGGGCTCGCGGCGCCTTCCTCCCAAACTCAATCTTCCGCCCGTCCCTGACGATCGCGAAACGTCCTAGCGTATAGACACGCAGCGGCCACGGCCAGTTCTCAAGCCGCGGTTTGCCGGTCGGATGCCGGAGCCCGTTGCGCGCGATCAAACGACAGACATACTCGCAGCAGATGCCACGTTCCAGTGCGGCGTATGCAATTGCGCTGATGATCGGTGCCGGGAAAACGATGAAATGCAGGTAGTCGTGCTCCGCCCCGATTGACAGAGCATCCGCGAGCGCACGCCGGCCGCCTTGTTCATTACCGCCCTGAATCTCATGCAACCCACGCAACATGCCCGCCATCCATGCCAGCATGGCGTTGCCTGTGGCCCGGGCGGCGCGCTCGGCCACGCGCAAATGCGAGAGCGCTCGGCGAGGATCGTGCCGTAAGTGAATCAAAGCGGCTGCTGCGCCGACGGCGAACGCCCCCGAGAAGAAATCGCCACTCCGACGAGAGCAAGCTTGACCCGCGTCAAGGTGCCGGACAGCCGTGACGAGATCGCCTTCGAAAGCCGCTAGCAAACCTGCGAGTTGATGGTATCGGCCTCTTTCGTGGTGTCGGTCCGCGGACAGCGCTGCATTCAAGAGCTGCAGGCAAGACGTCGCCGCCGCGCGATCGTCGCGAGCGAGCGCAAGCGCCGCTCTATGCCCAAGAAAGACGGCATCCCAAATAGGGACGTGCGAGCGAGCCGCCTCCAAAAGGCCCTCCTCGATCGCCTCGTGTGCGGCGTCGAACGAGGCGGTAAATAGTGCGTGCGTCGAGCGGATAAGAGAGAACATGATCCGGAGAATCGGCAGATGCGAAACGGCGTCGCTCGAACGGCGCAGCTCGTCCAATAAAAGGGTGGCTTCAAAAAGCCGGCCGGTCCAGATCGAGTGAGCCACAAGGTAGGTACGCAGACACGCCGAAATGACCGGATCGAGGTCGCCTTCGAGCATGGCCAGAGCTTGAGTACGGAGGGCGCTCATGCGGGGATGCCCTGGCGCGCGAAAAGCGGTCGCCGCGAACAGCGACACAAACAGGCGACGAACAATGCTTGCAGGCAAGGCGCGCAAGTGCGGCGCGAGCGAGTCGTCGTACTCTGCAAGCCAGTGATCGAAGGCTGTCAAATCCGTGTAATCGAAGAAAATCGCATCGATGATTCCGGACCAAGCGAGTGCGCTGCCAGGCCAATCCCCGGCAGCCCGCAGGGTTCGGAAGACGCGTTCAAACGAAGCGCGGGCCGCCCTTGGATTGTGCGGAAGGTCGCATGTGGCTCGCCAAAGAAGTAACCAGGGATGTGCTTCGATCTGGTTCTTGGGAAAGTGCGATAGCCAAGCGCCGAGAGTGGCGATCTGCCCTGTTTCGGCCAGTCGTGGCGCCTCCGCGAGTACAAGCCGCAGCAGCTCTTGGTTATTGCGGCTGCGCGCGTACAAATCGACTGCTTCGGAAACTAGTCCAAGGCGTTCAAACACGTCGGCGGCGCGCACCATCATCGATCGCAGTTCACTTTCAGGCATGCGCCGCGCTAGCCGATACATGAGGGACTCGCGGAGAAGCGCATGAACTTCGAAGGTTTGAGTGCGCCAGCCAGTGCGCGAAACGAACATTTGCCGGTCGGCCAGGCCTTCGAGGATGGCGGGCGCGTTGACGTCGGCGCTCAGCTCGATCGCAAGTTCGGCCGGGACTATGCTCGCGACGGACACCCGCTCCAGGATTTGCGGCACACGCTCCGGCAGAGCTGCAAGAAGCTCATGTGCGAAATAGTCCGAGAGTCGGCGTAAAGCCAGCTCGGACGCGAGCCCCGCGCGATCGCCCGCCCCGCGGGCGGAGAGGAGGGCTACCACGCCCGCTGCCCAGCCACGCGTTCGCTGCAATACGAGATCGAAGTCGGCAGCGGACATCGGTGGTAGGCGTAGCGCCTGGGCCAGGGCGCGAATCTCCTGCGCGTTAAAGGCGAGGTCAGCGGCGCGCAATTCCAACGCTTCACCGTGGACGAGCAGACGCGCCATCTGAGGCGGAGGCGCTCGGCGCGCGGCCATGGCGAGCTGATGCGGAGCGCGGAATTCGTTGCTGAGAGCACTCAGAAACTCAAGAAACGGGGCGTGCTCGGAAATCCGATGGACGTCGTCAAAGACCAACAGCATCGGCTCGCCGCTTGCTTCGAACAGGGCCTCAGCGAACTTGCGGCCGAATGCGGTGGCATTCGGCGGCGGACCAGGGCCAAGACGAGGCAGTACCCCGTGGGGCATGCGCCAACAGTGCTCGAGTGTGTCGGCAAGAAGGGCCACGGCGCGGACAAGATCCTCGTCGCCCTCGTCGATTCGATACCACGCAACCAGCCCCTGGCGGCGTTGAAGAACGCTCGTCAGGAATGTGGATTTCCCCGCTCCAGCCGGAGCCGTCAGCCACACAACCTGCGCGACCGCAATGCGCTGCAACAAATCTCGGCGTTCGAGGGCCTTCCCCGGAACCGGCAGTGCGGTCTTTGCCGTGTACTGCGGCGTAGCCAGCTTCTTGTTCGGGGCCATCTTCCCCCTCTGCGGCCATAGCCTGGCCAAGGCGTAGGCCAGGCCGGGTATTACACGAGCGCGATCGTGCACAGATGATGCCGATCCGTATGCAATCTGTCATCAAGGAGCGCGTACATATTAGGCGGTCTGCCGCAAGGCGGGCGTCGATTCAATGGCAAGGGGCATCCAGTGCAACATGCCTTGGCAGGGCGGCGCAATGACACCGCAAGGATCGTTACTTGCTTTACTCGGATGTATGAGGTCAGGCACGCAGACTTGAAGCGCCTACGGGAGACGGGTCAAGAGAGCGGCGGGTACTGGGCGTGTCCGTTGACGAGCGGGGCGCAGCGGCTCGCGACGCTCAGTGCCGGGCGGCTGCGGCGGGCGCGGGCGATAGACCGCCGCGCTTCGTCGTTTGGCAAGCGCGAGTGTTGTGGCAGCCAGTCAGGCGTAGGGCCGCTGGACTGAACGCGCGGGGTCTGCGGCATGCTTATCACTCCTAGGAAGGGTGAGCGGTGCGGGCAGGAGTTCACCGCCTTGAGGATTCAATTGCTTGGCGAGCCGCGCATCGCGGGGCACGCTGGGGTGACGCACGCTCTAGAGCGCAAAGATGCCGCGTTGCTCGCGATACTCGCTCTCGGCGGCGCAACCGCACGTACCCGCGTCGCCGCCATGCTCTGGCCGGACGTCGACGAACCCTCCGCGCGCAACAACCTGCGCCAGCGCCTGCATCGGTTGCGCAAGCGGGCCGGGCGCGATGTCGTGATCGCGGTCAATGACGCGTTGCGGCTCGCCGATGACATAAACCACGACTTGATCGACCTGCCCGCGCGCCTTGAACAGGACGCCGCGGCCGCCGCCGGTGAGCTTCTGGGAGCCTACGAATACGAAGATCTCCCCGATCTCGCCGAATGGGTCGCCGCCGCGCGCGAGCGGTGGCGGACGATTCGGCGCGATGCTTTGGCGCAAATTGCCGCTCGTCTTGAAACCGAGGGGCACATTGCCCTGGCCCTGCAATACGCCGAGCGGCTGGTTGCGGACGACCCCCTGCTCGAGCACGGACATCGCCGCCTGATGCGCCTGCACTACCTGCGAGGCGACCGCGCCGCGGCACTCGCCGCCTTCGAGCGCTGCCGCCAATCGTTGCAGCGCGGCGTCGCGTCTGAGCCGGCGAAAGAGACCCTGGAACTCGCCCGGCTGATCGACCTCAGCGGCACTCTGCCCGCTGCGGCGCCCGTGTCGCCGCGGCCTGTGGCGGTGCTGCGCCCGCCCAAGCTCGTCGGCCGCGATACGGAGTGGGGACTACTGAAGCAAGCGTGGTCCGAGGCGCGCATCGCGTTGATCGCGGGGGAGCCGGGAATCGGGAAGAGCCGGTTACTGACGGACTTTGCCGCCGCGCATGACCGGACCGTGGTCACCGGCGCGCGTCCCGGCGACGCACGCTTACCGTACGCCACGCTGGCCCGCCTGTTGCGCGCGGCCCAGAACTCATGTCCGGTCGAACCGCCGCGGTGGGCGGCGGCCGAACTGGCGCATCTTCTGCCCGAGTTCGGGGCGGCAAGCGCAAAGCTCGAAGGCTTGAGGTTGCGCCGGGCGATTGCCGAAACGCTTGCGGGCTGGCACGCGAGGGGGGTCGCCGCCGCACTGATCGACGATCTGCACTTCGCGGACGAAGCCAGTCTCGAGACGATTCTCCTGCTCGCCGACCGGGAGTCGAGCCTGCGTTGGCTCCTCGGCGTGCGTAGCAGTGAAATGCACGCGGCGTTGGAGGGTTGGCGCTGTCGATGTGATCCGGAGCATCTTCTGTTTCTGGAACTCGGCCCTCTGGACGTCCCGGCGATCGAGGCACTGCTCGAGTCGATGTCGATTGCGCACCTCGAACCGCGTGCCTGGGCGGAGGCGCTGGCAAGGCATACCGGTGGCAATCCGCTCTTCATCCTGGAAACGGTGGGGATACTGGCGACGCGGCCCGCCGCCGAGCTGAGCGGACCGGTGATTCGGTTGCCGGCGTCGGGCACCGTGTCGCAGTTGATCGAGCGTCGCCTATCGCAGCTCTCACCCAGGGCGCTCAAGCTGGCGCGACTGGCGGCCGTCGCCGGACAGGACTTCACCGCTGAGTTGGCGGCCGCGGTGCTGGGTGAACACCCGCTAGATCTGACCGAAGCCTGGCGGGAGCTGGAGGCCGCGCAGGTCCTGAACGGTAGCGGTTTCGCGCACGACCTGATCTATGAGACGACGCTGCGCTCGCTGCCGGAGCCGATCGCCGCCGCCCTGCATCGCAGCGTCGCCCTCCTGTTGGAGGCTCAAGATGGGGCGCCGGTGCGGATCGCCCAACACTGGGCGAAGGTGGTTGACCATCAACGGGCTGCACATTGGTTCGACCGCGCCGCGCGCGATGCGGCCAAGGCGTCTCGCCGGGTGGAAGAACTGTCGATGCTGCAGGAGGCGATCGCGCACCTGGAGCACGTGGACCCGATGGCCGATGCGATCGCCGCGTTGGCGGCGCGCGCCGCCGAAGCTGCGGTCCTGGTCGGCTCCGCCGAGCAGGCGCGCACTCTTGCGGAGCGTGCGCTGGCCGGTGCCCGTAGCGCGGACACGCGGCTGGCCGCGCTGGAAGCGCGTACGCTGACGGCAGACTTTCTGCGCGACGCTGACGGCGAATTGGAGCACGCGAACGAAGGGCTGGCGCTGGCGCGTCAACATGGGCGCCGCGATTACGAATTTCGGTTCGTGCGCCTGTCGGGCCTTGCGCTGGCGAACAGCGGCCGCTATGCGGAGGCGGTTGCGGTCTTCGAGGGCGCTAGCGCTGACGATGACCCCTGCATCGATCCCGACACGAGGATCGTCTTTCTGGTCGATCACGCCGATGTATTGGACGCTGCCGGCAAGCGCGAGGGCGCGCTGCGGGTGGCGCAGCAGGCGTACGAACTTACGCAAGCGCGCAACGACTGGACGCACGCGGTCGCGTGCCTGTCCAACATGGCCGGCTACTCGTCCGAACTCGGGCGCATGAACCGGGCCATCGAACTGCTCGAGCGCGCGCTCGAACTCTCCAAGCGGTTGGGCGAGGAAGCGAAGGGACAAATCGATCTGGCGCGGCTGTCGCTCGGCACCTTCTATCGCGACCGGGGGCGCTTCGCCGAGGGACTGAAGCTGCTGACTGCGGTGCTGGAGACGTTCAAGAGCAGCGGTGCCGAGATGTGGGCCGCGAGCGCGGCCAACCTGCTCGCCGGTACTTACGTCAACCTCGGCCAACCGGCGCGGGCGCAGAAAGTGCTGGCCCCGCTTCCGGCTCATCTGCCGCAATACATGCACGGCGTACGGTCGCTGCTGCAGGCGTGGATGGCGCGCCGGACCGGCCAACCCGCCCTGCCATTGATCCGGCAGGCGATCGAGATCCTCGGCAACGACGATCGTGCCTCGGTGGACATTCTCGCCCATTTAGAACTGGCGTCGGAGTTGCCGCCGAGCGAAGGGGCGCAGCTCGCACTACAGATGACCGAGCGTGCTCGCGCGCGCGAGCACTTGGCGCTGGAGGTCGATGCAGTGACTCGCGCCTGCGCGGCCTTACTCGCCGGCGGCGACCACTTGCGCGCCGCCGAGTCCGCCCGGCGGCTCGTGGAGCTTATGGAGCAGCGCACGCCTTGGCGGATCTACGTGCCCGAGATCTACCTGACGCTGTATCAGTGCTTCGAAGCGGCGGGCGACAACGCCGCGGCGCAGCGGGCGCTGCAGCAGGGAGCCGACTGGATCCGGCGGACAGCCCTGCCGAACGTGCCGGCCGAGTTC
>DATLZG010000401.1:0-13766 GCA_035574095.1 Burkholderiaceae bacterium
GCAGCCGGCCGCCGCGGGCGAGCACCGCGACCGGCGAGTCGAGCAGCCCGCGCTCGATGCCGGCCACCGCCGCCGCGCAGGCGCCGGTGCCGCAGGCCAGCGTCTCGCCGGCGCCGCGCTCCCACACGCGCAGCTTGACCGTGTGCCGGTCCAGGACTTGCATGAAGCCCGCATTCACGCGCCGCGGAAAGCGCGGATGGTGTTCGAGCACCGGGCCATCCTTCGCCACCGGCGCCGCCTCCACGTCGGACACCACTTGCACCGCATGCGGATTGCCCATCGACAGCACCGACAACAGGACTTCGCGGCCATGCACGGCGAGCGGCCAGAGCCGCGCGCGCCCGGCCGCCTGGGCGACCAACCCGGCGGCGTCGAACGGCACGCGCTCCGGCTCGAAGACCGGCTGCCCCATGTCCACCGTCACTTCGCCGTCATCTTCCAGCACCGGCGCGATCACGCCGCTCGCGGTCTGTACCCGTATCGCGCGCTTGTCCGTCAGACCGCACGCGCGCACGAACTTGACGAAGCAGCGCGCGCCGTTGCCGCACTGCTCGACCTCGCCGCCGTCGGCATTGAAGATGCGGTAGCGGAAGTCAACGCCCGGTTCCGTGGCCGGCTCGACGACCAGGATCTGGTCGGCGCCGACGCCGAAACGCCGGTCCGCCAGGCGCCGTGCCAGCTCCGCGGTCGGCTCGAAACGCTGCGTCACCGCGTCGATCAGCACGAAGTCGTTGCCCGCGCCCTGCATCTTGGTGAAACGCAACCTCATGCGGCGATTATCGCCGACGCCGGCACGCATTCACGCGCCGGCCGCGGTTGCGGGACAATGCGCGCCGCGAGGCGAGCGCCGTGAGCGGCACGACGTACCTGTTCACCGACATCGAGGGCAGCACCCGTCTGTGGGAGCAGCAGCCCGAGCGCATGCGCGCGGCATTGGCGCGCCACGACGACATGCTGCGCGCCACGGTGACCGCGCACCGCGGAACCGTGGTCAAGATGACCGGCGACGGCATTCACGCCGCCTTCGACGATGCCGGCGATGCGCTGGCGGCGGCGCTCGCCGTGCAGCTACACCTTGCCGAGGACGCCGGCGCCGGCCAACTCGCGCTCACCGTGCGTTGCGGTCTGCACTGCGGCGTCGACGAGCGGCGCGCCGGCGATTTCTTCGGCCCCGCGGTCAATCGCGCCGCGCGCATCATGGGCGCCGCGCACGGCGGCCAGATCCTGCTGTCGCAGGCCGTCGAGGAGCGGGTGCGCGATCGGCTGCCGCCCGACGCTTCGCTGCGCGATCTCGGCACGGTGCGCCTGCGCGATCTGGCGCGGCCCGAGCGCCTGTTTCAGTTGCTGCATCCGCGTCTGCGCCAGGAGTTTCCGCCGCTCCGTTCGCTGGAGGGCACTCCCAACAACCTACCGCAACAAGTCAACTCCTTCGTCGGCCGCGAGCGCGAGATCGCGGACGTGCGCGCGCTGCTCGCGCGGCATCGCCTGGTCACGCTGTTCGGCATGGGAGGCATCGGCAAGTCGCGCTTGTCGGTGCAATTGGCGGCCGAGTTGCTGGACGATTTCATCGACGGCGTGTGGCTGGTGGAGTTCGCCCCGTTCGCGGATCCGCAGCTCGTACCGCAGGCGGTCGCATCCGTGCTCGGCGTCAAAGAGGAGTCGGGCGGTACTGTGTTGGACGCGCTGACCCGCTTTGTCCGCGACCGCAGGCTGCTGTTGGTGCTGGACAACTGCGAGCATCTGGTGCAGGCGTGCGCCGAGTTGGCGCGCACGCTGCTCACCGCCGGCGCCGGGGTCAAACTGCTCGCCTCCAGCCGCGATCCGCTGCGAGTGGCCGGCGAAGCCGTTTACCAACTGGCGCCGCTGGCAGTCCCCAATCCGCATCAGCCGCACCCGGCAACGCTGGCGGCGAACGACGCCGTGCGGCTGTTCGTCGATCGCGCGCAGGCGGTGCAACCGGCATTCGCGCTCGACGAGCGCAATGCGGCCGCGGTCGCGCAGATCTGCGCGCAACTGGACGGCATCCCGCTGGCGCTGGAACTGGCCGCCGCGCGCATGCGCATGCTGTCGGCCGCGGCGATCGCCGCGCGGCTGCACGAGCGCTTCAAGCTGCTGGTCACCGGCGATCGCAGCGTGCTGCCGCGCCAGCGCACGTTGCGCGCGTTGATCGATTGGTCGTACGACCTGTTGGCGCCGGTCGAGCGCAGGTTGTTCGCGCGCCTGTCGGTGTTCAGCGGCGGCTTCACGCTGGACGGCGCCGAAGCCGTCGGCTGCGGTGACGACATCGCCGCCGCCGACGTCTTCGATCTGCTCGCCCAGTTGGTCGAAAAGTCGTTGGTGATCGCCGACGTCGATCAGGGTCGCTACCGAATGCTGGAAACGGTGCGGCAGTACGCACTGGAACGGCTGCAGGAAGGCGGTGGCGAGCATGCAGCGCGCGACCGGCATCTTGCCTTTTACCTGCGGCTAGTCGAGGGCATACGCAGCGAGCTGGTCGGCCCGCAGCAAGCGCGCTGTCTGGAGCAACTGGATCGTGAACTCGACAACCTGCTGGCCGCGCATGCGTGGTGCGCACACACTGCCGAGGGCGCGCAAGCTGACCTGCGCCTGATTTTTTCGATCAAGCTGTACTTCCTCAGCCGGGGCCTACTGGCGCTCGGAGAAAGGCTGTCGATCGAAGCACTTCAGCGGCCGGGGGCGAACGATCTGCTGCGCGGCCGCTGCCTGACGGCGGCCGGCCAGTTTCTCTTCTACCGCGGCCATTACGCGCAGGCCCGCCGATACCTCGAAGAGAGCCTGCAAATCGCCCGTGCGACCGGAGAGCCGGCGCGCGTGGTCGGCGCCCTGCAGCCGCTCGGCATGGCCTGCCTGGGGGAAGGGGACTTGGTTGCCGCACGTCGATATCTGCAGGAAGCGTTCGAGCTGAGCGGGGCGATCGATGCCGGCCGCGCACGCGTCGGCGTCATCAACGCGCTCGTCCAGTTGCATCGCGTCGAGGAGCGGTTCGAGGAGGCCGAGCGGCTATGCGACGACGCGCTGGCGATCGCGCGCGGCCAGGGCGACGAAGACAGCGTCGCCGTGAATCTTCTGAACAAGGCGATGCTGGCGATCGGTCGGCGACCGCCGGCGGAGGCGCGCCAGTTTCTCGCCGCCGCAGTCGAGATTGCGCGCACTATCGGCTCGCGCGTGATCGGGCAGAGCGCGCTCGAGACCGGAAGCGTGCTCGCCCTGTTACTGGAAGACCTTTCGCGCGCGGTCCGCTGGTTCGCCGCCAGTCAACGGTTGGCCTGGGACACGGGCCTGCATCGCGACCCCGCCGACGAAGCCTTTCTGCGACCCTACATCAACCGACTACGTGAGCTTGCCGAGAGCACGATCAAAGATGCGGCAGCGAGCGCAAACGGCAGCACTTTAGACGATGTGCTTGGCGAACTCGCCCGCTGGTTGAGCGCCGTCCGCTGATAGCGGGGTTTACTCCTCAATCATGATCGTCGGATCGACGACGATGCTGCGATCGCCTTCGCGCGCGCGGATCGTGTAGGCGTAAACGCCGGGCTTGGCTTCGCGCGCGATCGTGCACGTCGCCTCCAACCTGTTCTCGCGCGTCACGCAGCGGAAGAACTGGTTCTGACTCGTGTCCGGCTCGCGCAGCTTGCGCGAGCCCTCGCGCGGCGAGGTTTTGACCAGGCCGTCGATCGTGATCCCGTTGGCCTCGAACCGAACGTTGCCGTCGGGCGGCAGGCGCCAAGTGATCGTCGCCTCGCGGTTCGGGAACCGGCTGCGCAAGACGACGATCGGCTCCTGATTGACGACCAGATACCCGGGCGCGGCCGGAAAAATGGTCGGCGCGGTCGGATCCGGCGCCATCCGCTTCATCGGTGCGCAGGCCGCGAGCAGCCCGGCGGCGATCACCGGTGCGATCAGCTTCTTCATTCTCCCCTCCGTCCAAATTGCGCCGCCAATGCTACGCGAAGGCGTCGAGCCGCCCTACGGAAAAATCGGCGCGTCGCACCCGCCGGTCAGCCGCCGCCATCGCGCAAAGGCGCAGCGGCGACGCCGCAGCTCGCCGCTAACGGTAGATCGGAGGCGCGCCCGGCGGCCGCGATTTGAAGCGCTTGTGCGTCCACAGGTATTGATCGGGCATCTTCTCGACCCAACGCTCGATCGCGCGGTTCATGCGGGCGGTGTCCTCCTCGACGCTGGCGGAAGGGAAGTCCTGCCAGGGCGGCTCGACGTGCAGCCGGTAGCCGTCGGGCGTCATCTCGGTCACGGTCAGTAAGACCTTGGCGCCGGTCAGCTTCGCCAGCCGCGCCACCATCGGGATCGTCGCCGCCGGCACGCCGAAGAACGGCACGAAGATCGAGTGCTGCGCGCCGTAGTCCTGGTCGGGCAGGTAGTAAAAGGGGCGGCCGTCCTGCATCGCGCGGATCGCCGCGCGCAGATCGAAGCCTTCGCGCGCGATCAGCACCGGCGCATTGAAGCGGCCGCGCAGCGCACGCAGCCAGTCGTCGAGCGCGGCATTGCGCTGGCGCGCGTAGATCGACACCGCTGCCAGCTCGGCGCTGATGCGGATGCCGCCGGCGTTCAGGCCGGCGAAGTGCGGCGCGATCATGATCAGCGGCCGGTTGGCCGGATCGTGCAGATGCTGCAGCCCTTCGGCGCGCACGTAGCGCGCGATCTCCTCGCGCGTGCCGCGCGCCAGCACCGCGTGGTCGAGAACGGCGCGCGCCGCGTTGCGAAAGCAGCCGCGCGCGACGCGCCGGCGCTGCGCCTCGCTCCAGTGCGGAAAGCACGCGCGCAGATTGGCGAGCGCGACTCGGCGCCGCGGCCGAACCAGCCACCACAGCGCGTCGCCGAGCGCGTGCGCGAGCCGCGTGCGCGCCGGCTGCGACCAGCGATAGGTCGCCTCGACCAGCGCGATGAACAGCCGTCCGAGCCATGCGCTCATTGGGTCGCCTCCGGCGGCGCCGCGCCGGCCGGCACCTTGTAGCGGTTGTAGCCCCACAGGTATTGGGTCGGGCAGGTGCGGATCAGCCGCTCGAGTTCGCGATTGACGAGGGCGGCGTCGTGCTCGGGCGCGCCGGTCAGCGGCGCGGCCAGGGCCTGGAAACGGATCCGATAGCCGGGCCCGCGGCCGGCGAGGTTGCGCACCCGCTCGCCGAAGATGAACAGCACCTGGGCGCCGGTGGCGGCGGCGAGTTTTCCCGGCAACGTCATCGTGTACGCCGGCCGACCGAACAGCGGTGCCCATACGCCGTCGCCTTGTGACGGCACCTGATCGGGCAGGATACCGACCGCACGCCCCTGCCTGAGCGCGCGCAGCAGTTGGCGCACGCCGGCCAGATTCGCGGGCGCCAGCTCCACGCCGTGGCGCGTGCGGCCATGCTCGACCAGCGGTCGCAGCGCGGGCTGTTTCGGAATCCGATACAGCGCGGTCAGCGCGCGCGGCGGCGCCCAGTGTGTCAGCGCGCAGTACTGGGCGCAGATCTCGAAGCAGCCGAGATGCGGCGTCAGGTAGATGACCGGCGCACCGGAGGCGATCGCCGCGCGCTCGGCCGCATCGTCGGCGACCTCGATCACGCGCCGCAGATCGGCCGCCGGACGCAGCCACACCCAGGGCGTCTCCAGCGCCTGCTTGCCGGCTTCGCGCGCGCACGCCAGGGCCAGTCGCCGCGGCTCGTACCCGGCTTGCGCCAGATTGGCCCGCAGCCGCCGGCGATAGGTCGCCGACAGAACGTACACCAGCAGGCCGGCCAAGCCGCCGAGCGCGTGCACCCAGGCCAGCGGCAAACGCGCGATCAGTTTGAAGATCCAGATCAGCATTCAATGCGGCGCGCAGTCGCGCGCTCGGACGCGCTTGTCGCGCGCGTCGGTCACGTTAGAATCCGCCGCCGCCGATTTATGACCAATTGCGGGGCGGGCCGAGCGGGCGGGCATTGTCGCATCCGCCGCAGCGGCGAATACTGCTAAAGCGTCGCCACTCGAGCCGAGGGCAACGCGGTCAACAACCTCGAACAGGAGTGGCGCATGGCCGGCGATTTTCTTTTCACCTCCGAATCCGTCTCCGAGGGCCATCCGGACAAGGTGGCCGACCAGATCTCGGACGCGATCCTCGACGCCATCCTCGCCCAGGATCGCAGCTCGCGCGTCGCCGCGGAAACGCTGGTCACCACCGGGCTGGTGGTGCTGGCCGGCGAGATCACCACCTCGGCGATCGTCGATTACGCGGACGTCGCCCGCAACGTCATCCGCCGCATCGGCTACGACAACAGCGACTACGGCATCGACTACAAGGGCTGCGCGGTGATGGTGTGCTACGACCGTCAGAGCCCCGACATCGCGCAGGGCGTGGACGAAGGCAAGGGGCTGGACCTGGACCAGGGCGCGGGCGACCAAGGTCTGATGTTCGGCTACGCGTGCGACGAAACGCCGGAGCTGATGCCGGCGCCCATTTACTACGCGCACCGGCTGGTCGAGCGTCAGGCCGACGTGCGCCGCGACGGGCGGTTGCCCTGGCTGCGGCCGGACGCGAAGAGCCAAATCACGATGCGCTACGTCGATGGCAAGCCGCATTCGATCGACACCGTCGTGCTGTCCACGCAGCACGCGCCGGACATCGGCTACGAAGAGCTGAAAGAAGCGGTGATCGAGACGATCATCAAGCCGGTGCTGCCGAAGGAATGGCTGCAGGGCACCAAGTACCTGATCAACCCGACCGGCCGCTTCGTGATCGGCGGGCCGCACGGCGACTGCGGGCTGACCGGCCGCAAGATCATCGTCGATACCTACGGCGGCGCCTGCCCGCACGGCGGCGGCGCGTTCTCCGGCAAGGACCCGTCGAAGGTCGACCGCTCGGCCGCGTACGCGGCGCGCTACGTGGCGAAGAACGTGGTCGCCGCGGGACTCGCGCGCCAGTGCCAGGTGCAGGTCAGCTACGCGATCGGCTATTCGAAGCCGATCAACATCACCGTCTACACCGAAGGCACCGGCAAGATCAGCGACGACAAGATCGCCAAGCTGGTGACCGAGCACTTCGACCTGCGTCCGAAGGGCATCGTGCAGATGCTCGATTTGCTGCGGCCGATCTACGAAAAGACGGCCGCCTACGGGCACTTCGGCCGCGACGAACCCGAGTTCACCTGGGAGCGCACCGACAAGGCGGCGGCGCTGGCGGACGCGGCGGGCATCAAGCTCAAGGTCGCTTAGCCGGAGGCGAGCGACCGCGCTCGGCTGGCCGTCGCCGGCGTCGTCGTCGCGCGGCTTTGCCTTAGGCCAGCATTCGTTATGCGGCCAGCGGCGCACGCGCGCCGTCGACGCGGAAGATCTGCACTGCGGCCGCCAGCGCGTGCGCTTGGTCGCGCAGCGATTGGGCCGCCGAAGCCGATTGCTCGACCAGCGCGGCGTTCTGCTGCGTGGTTCGATCCAACTGCGTGACCGCGTCGTTGATCTGGGCCAGCCCGGAAGACTGCTGCACCGAGGCGGCCGAGATTTCGGCGATCAGCCCGGTCACCCGCTGCACGGAGGCGACCACGTCGCGCATGACGTCGCCAGCCTGCCTCACGACCTGCGCGCCGCGTTCGACGCGGCGACCGGATTCGTCGATCAACCCCTTGATTTCCCGCGCCGCTGCACTTGTGCGCTGCGCGAGAGCGCGCACTTCGCCCGCCACAACGGCGAAGCCACGTCCCTGCTCGCCGGCGCGCGCCGCTTCCACCGCGGCGTTCAGCGCCAGGATGTTGGTCTGAAACGCGATGCCGTCGATCACGCCGATGATGTCCGCGATCTTGCGCGCCGCTTGTTGAATCTCGTCCATCGTGCCGACGACCTCGTGGACCGCCTGTCCGCCGCGCTCGGCGACGCCGCTCGCCTGCGTCGCGTTCTGGTTCGCCTGCTGTGCCGACGACGCGCTTTGCTGTACGGTGCTCGTCAGCTGTTCCATCGAAGCCGCGGTCTGCTGCAAACTCGCCGCCTGCGCTTCGGTGCGCGCCGAGAGATCCTGATTGCCCTGCGCGATCTCGCGCGCCGCACCTTGGACACCGTCGACCTCGCGCCGCACGTCGCCGACGACTGCCTGCAGATTGACGTTCAGCTGCGACAGCGCGCGGTATAGGCGACCGACTTCGTCGCTGCGCTCGGTGCTAAGACGGCGGCGCAGATCGCCGGCCGCCATCGCGTTGGCCGTCTCGATCGCCCGCTGGAGCGGAGCCACGATGCCCGCCACCAGCCAGCGATAGACGAGCGCCACGCCACCCAGCGTCAGCGCCACCTCCGCGGCCGTGAGCCAGCCGCCGGTCAGCCCCACACGCTCGACGCCGAAAACGGCAGCCGCCAGCGCGGTCAGGGCGAGCCCGATGCGCGCGCGCAGGCCGAGGCGCGTCAGCTTCGCCAGCGCTCCGCGCCAGCCGGTCGCAATCGGAACACCGCCGGCCAGGCGCACGGTGACCTGTCCGCTCTCGGCCTCGCGCCGCATGCGCGCGTACAGCGCTTCGGCTGCCTGAATCTGCGCGCGTGTCGGCTTGGTGCGCACCGACATGTAGCCCGCGGGCCGGCCGTCGTCGCCGACGACCGGCGTCACGTTGGCCACGACCCAGTAGTGATCCCCATCCTTGCGCCGATTCTTGACCAATGCCGACCACGGCTGGCCCGATTGGATCGTCGCCCACATGTCGCGGAATGCCTCGGGCGGCATGTCGGGGTGGCGGATCAGGTTGTGCGGCTGTCCAATCAGCTCCTCCCGCGAAAAGCCGCTGACGCGAATGAACGACGGGTTGCAGTACGTGATGCGGCTCTTCAGATCGGTGGTCGAAACCAGCGTTTCGCCGTCCGGGTAGTCGTACTCTCGCTGCGTGACCGGCAGATTCTTGCGCATACTCGTGTCACTCCCTTCCGCTGCGCGGAACACAGTTGACGGCGGACAAAGGTAGGCGGCGAGGTGCGATGCCATTGCCGCGAAAAATTCGGCCTTGCTTTGGCAAATGGGGTTCCCCCCAGGCCGTTCGCGGTTGCCGAACGTTACCGACGGCAGCCTCCGGGGGTGTCCGGCCTGCGCTGACCGGCCTCTGCACCCGGCGCCGGCCCCGGTCGTCGCGGCCGTCGCTATACTGCGCGCTCGCTTCGAGGAGCGTTGCAACGGGGCTTCTGCGCCTCGCCAGGCTCGAAGTGGCCGCGCCCGGCGCGGAATCGTTTCAACGGCGCTCGCAAACTTCTTTCTCGAAAGGAGGGCGCGAGATGAGCGCCGTACTCAAACCCCAAGCCAATCAGGATTTCGTCGTCGCCGACCTCTCGCTGGCCGACTGGGGCCGCAAGGAGATCCGCATCGCCGAAACGGAGATGCCGGGTCTGATGGCGATCCGCGAGGAATACCGCGCGCAGCAGCCGCTGCGCGGCGCGCGCATCGCCGGCAGCCTGCACATGACGATCCAAACGGCGGTCCTGATCGAAACGCTGGAAGCGCTCGGCGCCCAGGTGCGCTGGGCCTCCTGCAACATCTTCTCCACGCAGGACCACGCGGCGGCGGCGATCGCCGCCAACGGCACGCCGGTGTTCGCCGTCAAGGGCGAAACTCTGGCCGACTACTGGGAATACACGCACCGCATCTTCGAGTGGCCGACGCTGTCCAACGGACAACCGTCCTACGCGAACATGATCCTCGACGACGGCGGCGACGCCACGTTGCTGCTGCACCTGGGTGCGCGGGCGGAGCGCGATCCGTCAGTGCTGCAGCATCCGACCAGCGAGGAAGAAACGCACCTGTTCGCCGCCATCCGCGCGCACCTGGCGCGCGATCCGAAGTGGTACTCGACGCGGCTGGCGCAGATCAAAGGCGTGACCGAAGAAACCACCACCGGTGTGAAGCGCCTGTACCAGATGGCGAAGGAAGGGCGGCTGGCGTTTCCCGCCATCAACGTCAACGACTCGGTCACCAAGAGCAAATTCGACAATCTGTACGGCTGCCGCGAATCGCTGGTCGACGGCATCAAGCGCGCTACCGACGTGATGATCGCCGGCAAGGTCGCGGTCGTCTGCGGCTACGGCGACGTCGGCAAAGGCTCGGCGCAGGCGCTGCGCGCGCTGTCGGCGCAGGTGTGGGTGACCGAGATCGACCCGATCTGCGCGCTGCAGGCGGCGATGGAGGGCTACCGCGTGGTGACGATGGACTACGCCTGCGACAAGGCCGACATCTTCGTCACCGCCACCGGTAACTACCACGTGATCACGCACGAGCACATGAAGCGCATGAAGGACCAGGCGATCGTGTGCAACATCGGCCACTTCGACAACGAGATCGACGTCGCTTCGCTGATGCAGTACCGCTGGGAGGAGATCAAGCCGCAGGTCGATCACGTGATCTTCCCCGACGGCAAGCGCATCATCCTGCTGGCCAAAGGGCGGCTGGTGAATCTGGGCTGCGCGACCGGCCATCCGAGCTACGTGATGAGCTCGTCGTTCGCCAATCAGGTAATCGCACAGATCGAACTGTTCACCAACACGGAGAAGTATCCGGTCGGCGTTTACACGCTGCCCAAGCACCTCGACGAGAAGGTCGCACGCCTGCAGTTGAAGCGCCTGAACGCCCAGTTGACCGAGCTGACCGACGCGCAGGCGCGCTATATCGGCGTGCCGAAGGAAGGCCCGTACAAACCGGATCACTATCGGTACTGAGCCGGCGAGTCCGGGGCGGGCGAGCGGGCTCCGACTCCCGACTCCGACTCCCGACTCCGACTCCCGATTCCCGACTCCGGACTCCCGACGGTCATGCGCATTCTGGTGATGGGTGCCGGCGGCGTCGGCGGTTATTTCGGCGCGCAGTTCGCCAAGGCCGGGCACGAGGTGGCGTTCGTCGCGCGCGGCGCGCACCTGACGGCGCTGCGCGAGCGCGGGCTGAAGGTCGAGTCGACGCTCGCTCCCGTGCACCTGCATCCGGTGCTGGCCGACTCCGATCCCGCGCGGCTGCCGCGGCCGGAGCTCGTCATGTTCTGCACCAAGCTGTGGGACGTCGAATCCGCCGCCGCGCAGCTGCTGCCTGCGCTGGCGGCCGACAGCCTGGTGATCCCGTTTCAGAACGGCGTCGAAAGCCACCTGATCCTGCGCCGCGTGCTGGGCGAACACCGTGTCGCCGGCGGCGTGGCGCAGATCTCGGCCACGATCGAGGCGCCGGGCGTGATCGCGCAGACCGGCCCGTACGCACGGCTGCGCGTCGGTGCGTTCGCGGCCGCGCAAGAGCCGCGCTTGCAGAGCTTTGCGCAAGCCGGCCGCGCCGCCGGCATCGACATCGACGTGGTGGCGGACATCGAGCGCGCACTGTGGGAGAAGTTCGTCTTCCTCGCCGCCGTCTCGGGTCTGACTTGCCTGACGCGGCAGCCGATCGGCGTCGTGCGCAGTGACGCGGACATCCGGCCCACGCTGGTGGCGGCGATCGAAGAAGCGGTCGCGGTGGCGCGCGCGCGCGGTGTGCCGCTGGCCGACGACGTGGTCGCGGCGACGCTGAAACTGGTCGACTGGTTGCCGCCGGCGATGCGCGCTTCGATGCTGCACGATCTGACGCACGGCAACCGGTTGGAGGCGCCGTGGCTGGCCGGCGCGGTGGCGCGCATGGCGCGCGAGGCGGGTCTGGCGGCGCCGGTCAACGCGACGATCTACGCTGCCCTGAAGCCGTACGTCGACGGCGCACGTCGGGAGTAAGCGATGCGCATCCTGCTCGTCTGGTTGCTGAACGCGGTTGCGCTGTGGTTGGTGACGCAACTGCTGCCGGGCGTGCGCATCACCGAGTGGTGGCCGCACGCGCTGATCGCCGTACTGGTGCTGGGGCTCGTCAACACGCTGGTGCGGCCGGTGCTCGTGATCCTGACGCTGCCGGTGACGATCCTGACGCTCGGCCTGTTTCTGCTGGTGTTGAACGCGCTGTTGTTCTGGGCCGTCGGCTCGATCCTGAAGGACTTCGAAGTCGACGGCTTCTGGTGGGCGTTCGCCGGCGCCTTGCTGTATTCGATCTTCTCCTGGGCGTTTTCGACGCTGCTGCCGCGCGGCGGGCACGGGCGGTGACCAGATGCAACGCACCTACAGCTTCGAATTCTTCCCGCCCAAGACGCCCGAGGGCGCCGAGAAGCTACGCGCGGTGCGCCGGCAATTGGCGGCGCTCGGACCGCACTTCTTTTCCGTGACCTTCGGCGCCGGCGGCTCCACGCGCGAAGGCACGCTGGCCACCGTGCTGGAGATCCATCGCGAAGGGCTGTCGGTCGCGCCGCACATCTCGTGCATCGGCTCCACGCGCGCGGCGGTGCGCGAGTTGATCCAGCAGTATCGCAGCGCCGGCATCCGGCGCATCGTCGCATTGCGCGGCGATCTGCCCTCCGGCGCCGGCGCCGGCCGCGGCGAGCTGGCCTATGCCAACGAACTGGTCGAGCTGATCCGCGCCGAAACCGGCGACTGGTTCCATATCGAAGTCGCCGCGTACCCGGAGTACCACCCGCAGGCCAAATCGCCGGCGGAAGATCTGCGCAACTTCGTGCGCAAGGTGCAGGCGGGCGCGAACTCGGCGATCACGCAGTACTTTTACAACGCCGACGCGTACCTGCGTTTCTGCGACGAAGTGCGCCGCCTCGGCTGCGCGGTGCCGATCGTGCCGGGCATCATGCCGATCACCAATTTCGCGCAACTGGCGCGCTTCTCGGATGCGTGCGGGGCGGAGATTCCGCGCTGGATCCGCCTGAAGCTCGCCAGCTTCGGCGACGACCGTGCGTCGATCTTCGCCTTCGGCCTGGACGTGGTGACGCGCCTGTGCGAGCAGTTGCTCGCTGCCGGCGCGCCGGGGCTGCACTTTTACACGATGAACCAGGCCGAAGCGAGCCTCGAGCTGTGGCGGCGGCTCGGGTTGCCGCGTTAGGTTAGCGCGCTAGCGGCCGGCGATAAGGCTCGTCCTCGGCGACGAAGTCGTTCTCCTGCGCGGCAGCGGCGAACCATTCCTGCATCGCCGGCAGCGCGAGCATCGTCTGCAGGTACTCGTCGAGTTGCGGCGAAAGTTGCGGCTTGTAGGTGTTGAAGCGCGTCACCACCGGCGCGTAGTAGGCGTCGGCGATGCCAAACGCGCCGAACAAAAACGGCCCTTCGTCCCGATGCCGCGCGCGCAAGGCCAGCCAGATCGCGCTGATGCGGTCGATGTCGTCCTGTACGGCGAGGTTCCAGCCCAGCCCGGCGAGATTCGCCGTGATGTTCATGCTCATGTGTGCGCGCAGTGCGGGGAAGCCTGCGTGCATCTCGGCGCAGATCGCGCGCGCCTCGGCGCGGCGGCGCGCGTCGCGCGGCCACAGCGCGAGCCGCGGAAACTTCTCCGCCACGTACTCGGCGATCGCCAGGCTGTCCCACACCGCGAGGTCGCCGTCGATCAGCACCGGCACCTTGCCGGTCGGGCTGAATGCGAGCGCGTCGCGCTTGAAGGTGGGCGAATTGAAGCTGAGGCGGACCTCTTCGAACGGGATGCCGGCATGGCGCAGCAGCAGCCACGGCCGCAGCGACCACGACGAGTAGTTCTTGTTGGCGATATGAAGCCGGTACATGGCAGTCGGACCCGAAGGAAGCCTGGGGCTTCATGGTGAACGGCGCGCAGGGAGCCGTCCAGTCCCCTCACGCCAGCTCCACTCACTGGGCCTGCTGCAACCAGTACAGGGCCGCCTCGGCGCATCTTGGCTCGTCGGTCCTGACTTCCAGCGCGCGGGTGCGCTCTTCCGCGGTCAGCGGCTCCCAATGATCCCGTTGCTTCTCCATAACCG
>DATLZG010000402.1:0-2809 GCA_035574095.1 Burkholderiaceae bacterium
CCCGGTGCCGGATCGGAGCCCGGAGCCGGCACGGGTGCGGGCGCAGCGGGTGCAGCAGGAGCACCGGAAGGCGATGTCGCCTCGGCCGGCGAAGCACTCGCCGGTGCGGCGTCCTCATCAAGGCGCAACTCGACTTCGAGCAGCGGCAACTGCCCGGTTCGCCCGGGGCGGCGCGAGCAGGTCATCGGCACGCACCCCAGGGCAGCGGCCGCAGCATGCGCTGCACGCCGCCGCGGCGCTCGACCAGGGCAAGCGCTGCTTCGTCATCGTGCGAGCGAGCGTCATCGGCAAGGATGCACGCGATGCAACCTGCGCAACCGGATGGCGAACGCCAGCCGAAGGTCTCGCCGTTTCGCTGGAGCATTCCGCATGCGACCGCCCGGGCGCGCGGAATCGAATCCCGGCCGCGCCGCGCACCGCGCGCGCCGCTACTCATCGTCGGACGCATCGAGGATCGCCGACCGGATGCGATAGCATCGCGTCAGTCCGAGCCCGGGCAAGCGGACGCGGCAATCAAACGGACGGGCGCTATCGGGCACCAAAAAGCCGCGGTCGCGCAAAACACGGAGAACCGTGCGCGGGTCATGGCCAGCGGCGATCTCGGCGTTGAAAACCTCCGGCAATACGAAGAAGTCCACGCCGACCACCTCGCCGGCGGGGTCAACGACGCGGCGCCTGAACCCGGCGCGCGCGAGCGTGCGCGGTGCATGATCGTCGTCGCACCGTCCCCAATCCGTAAACCGGCCCTCGCCGTGCAGCTCGATGAACTGCCGCACCTGTCGCAGAATCGCCGACTCCTCAGCGTTTCCGATGCCACCGCGCGACTCCAGCCATGCGGACAAGCACGCGTGCACCGCGCGCGTCGCCTCGCCCTCGGGCCAGCCGGTGATGCCGAAGCGCGTCGCCAGCTCGCCGGCAACGGCCACCAGCGCGAACCTGCGGCCAACGCGTTGCACCTGGCCGCTTGCATGATCGGGCAGCCACTTGCGCGCGAGGCGCTCGACCTCGGCGCGGATGCGATCGCCAAGAGTGTCCGCCTCGGCGACCAGCGCGCGCAGGTACGTGATGCCGGCAGTGCCGTAGTGTTCGCCGGATGCGCGCTGAAGCACTTGCGAGAACTCGGTCGGATGCTCGGCGTCATGCAGCTCCTCGAACACGCCGCGCCCTGCGCCGGCGTCTGCCGGCACGTCCACAAGCCGGGTTTCATGGCCCGCGCGAGCGCGCTTGCCGACCTCAGCCATATGCTGCGCCAACCCGATCTCACCAGCGCTCAAGAACAGCAATCGCCAAGTGAGCCGCGGCCTTGCATGCCCGGTGCGCGTACTGCGAGCTTTGCTAACCTCGTTGCCAATCATGTATGCACATTCACCGGCGACGCGCGGCTCGATCTGCGCCAATTCATCGAGGACGAGCAGCAGATCGCAGTGCGCGGCGGCGACAACCTCCAGCGCGTTGTCGGTTGCACGCCAGCGCTGCATGTAGCGCGGCCCGCCGTACACCGACGCGGCGACCCGTAGGGCGGTCGTCTTGCCGGTGCTTGACTCGCTGCGCAGATGAAACCCACCGCTATCGAGCCCAGCGAGCCGCAGCAGCGGCGCGGCGAAAGCGCACGAGAGCGCGAACACGAGGCGCGAGTTACCGATGCACCGGCGCGCAACATGCTCGCGCCACGCATCGAGCGTGCCGCGCGTCGCGATCGTGCACTCGGCCGAGCCGTCGGTCTGGTACACGATCTTCTCGCCGCGACAGGCGAGGGTCTCGTGCGGAAGGACGAACGCCAGGCCGTGCCATCCGACGCGCGAGACGCAGCGCGCCCGCTCGGTCGGCATGCGCGACTGGACATACTCCATGAGCCATGCCCGGGCGCGCGGGCCGGCAGCGATGCGCAGGCCAAGCGCAAGCAGCACGGCGCGAAACTCAGTTCCGTCGCCCGCAAACATCCGCGCTGGCGCCGCCCATCGTTTCGGCGCGCCGTCGGGATCGCAGAATTCGAGAAGGCAACCCCAGTCGCCACCGGCTTCGTCGCAAGTGAGCGCCGTTACGTCGAGACGCGAGCAGATCAATATCGGAGGGCGCTCGCGCCCGTCGGAGTCGCGCTCGATGCGCCACACGCCGCAATCATCAGTTCGATAACGCTCGGCGCTGAGCGCGATCGCCGCCTCGCCGGGCGCCTCGCCACCCGATGCGGCATGCTGCGCGCGCTCGTGCCCCGCCTGCTCGGCGCCCTCGATCGCGCGCTCGATCGAGGCGCGCAACGCCTGCGCCGCGCGCTCGCGCTCCGCTTGCTCGGCGTTTGTGATCGCGCGCTCGACACAGGCGCGCACCGCCTCGGGGCCGGACATCCTCGCCAGATCGTCGAAGTCGGTCGCGTTCTGTGGCAGCGGCTCAGGGAAGACCGCAACGCCGCCGACAGCACGCGCAGCGGCGAGGGCTTTCTCGCGGCCGGGATTGCGGCCAGTGCGTTTCTCGGTGTCGTGATCGTCGTCGCCAGCGATGGCGATGCGCGCGAGCGGATAGCGTTGCCGCAGCTCACGCGCAACCGAAAGGAGGTTGTTGGCATCGAATGCGACCGCCACCGGCAGGCCGGTCGCCTCGTGCACGGCTGCCGCGGTCGCAGCGCCTTCGGCGACACACAACGTCGGCGCGTCGTCCGGCGTACCAAGCAAGAAGAACAGGCCGGTTTTTCTGCCGCCGCGCAGGTAAGTTTTCTGCGGGCCGCCGCCGGCCGGCGCTTCCGGCAGGATACGCTGCACGTTCCAAAGTTTGCCGCCGCTGTCGTACATCGGCAGAACGACCGTCCCATCCGGCA
>DATLZG010000403.1:0-3931 GCA_035574095.1 Burkholderiaceae bacterium
CGGCCCATTCCGCAGTGGCTGGAGGATCCAGCCGCGGACGAGGCGTTGAAGCAACGTCTGGCGCGCGCGCAAGAAATCCGCGCCTTCGCCTCGCGCGAGCTGGGCTTGCCCGACAACGGCAGCTACACCGCCTATGCGGACTTGAAACGCCCGGCCGCGGTGTGGAACGTGTTCGCCGCGCCCGAGCTGTCGCTGCAGTTGAAGACCTGGTGCTACCCGGTGCTCGGCTGCGCCGGCTATCGCGGCTATTTCGATCGCGCGGCGGCCGAGGATTACGCGCAGCAGTTGCGCGCGCAGGGTTACGACGTCAATGTGGCGCCGGTGCCGGCCTATTCCACGCTCGGCTGGTTCGACGATCCGCTGCTCAACACCTTCGTGCACGCGGGCGAGGGCGAGCTGGCGCGGCTGATCTTCCACGAACTGGCGCACCAGGTCGCGTATGCCAAGGGCGACACCGTGTTCAACGAGAGCTTCGCCACCTTGGTGGAGCGCGTCGGCGTGCGGCGCTGGCTGGCGGCGGCCGACGACGAAGCGACGCGCGCGGCGTACGCGCAGCAGCAGGCGCGGCGCGAGGACTTCCTGCGCCTGCTGCTCGAGCACAAGCGGCAGCTCGCCGCCGTGTACGACAGCGCCGCGAGCGACGACGACAAACGCGGCCGCAAGCGCGAGATCTTCGCCGCGCTGCGCGCCGAGTACGCGCGCATCAAGGCCGAGCGCTGGGGCGGCTTCGCGGGCTACGACCGCTACTTCGCGCAGGAGCTGGGCAATGCCCATCTGGCGGCGGTCGGCGCGTACAACGATCTGGTGCCGGCCTTCGCGGCGCTGCTGCGCGCGCACGGCGACGATTTGCCGCGCTTCTATGCGCGTGTCAGGGAACTGGCCCGGGCGGCGCCCGCAGCCCGCATGGCCGCGCTGCAAGCGGCGCTGGCGAGGAACTGACAGACGCAGAGACGCGGATCGAAGGGGACGGCCGCTCCGCGCCTTCGACGCCTTGGCCTGCGACTATGATTCGGCGCGCCATACAACGAGAGGAGGAGACGCCGATGGGCACGATGGGCGAGGTGGTCGACCGCTTCTGGCTCAAGAGCTATCCGCCGAACGTGCCGGCCGACATCGATTACCGCCAGTACCGGTCGCTGGTGCAACTGCTGGAGGAGGCGATGCGCAGTCACGCGCAGCGCGTCGCTTACGCCTGCATGGGCACCGAGATGACGTACCGCGAACTGGACGAGCGGTCGGCCGCGATCGGCGCCTGGCTGCAGGCGCGCGGCTTCGGCAAGGGCAAGCGCGTCGCGATCATGATGCCCAACATCCTGCAGTACCCGGTCGTGCTGGCGGGCGTGCTGCGCGCCGGCGCCACCGTCGTCAACGTCAACCCGCTGTACACGCCGCGCGAGCTGGAACACCAGTTGCGCGATTCCGGCGCCGAAGCCATTTTCATCCTGGAGAACTTCGCCGGCACGCTGCAGCAGGTGCTCGAGCGCGTGCCGACGCGCACGATCGTCGTCTGCTCGATGGGCGACGAGCTCGGCTTCTGGAAAGGGCGGCTCGTCAACTTCGCCGTGCGCAACGTGAAGAAAATGGTGCCGGCTTTCGAGCTGCCGGGCGGTCTGCGCTACGCGCAGGCGCTGGCCGAGGGCGAGCGCCTGACGCTGCGGCCGGTCGAGCTCGGTCACGACGACGTCGCCTTCCTGCAGTACACCGGCGGCACGACCGGGGTATCCAAAGGCGCGACGCTGACGCATCGGAACATCGTCGCCAACATCCTGCAGTCGGAGGCCTGGAACCAGCCGGCGCTGGCCAAGGTGCCGCCCGGCGAACAGACGACCGCGGTGGTGGCTTTGCCGCTGTACCACATCTTCGCGCTGACCGCGGTGGCGTTGCTCGGCATGCGCCTGGGCTCCAAGATGGTGCTGATCCCGAACCCGCGCGACATCCCGGCGCTGGTCAAGGAATTGCAGCGCCATCGGATCACCACCTTCCCCGCGGTCAACACGCTGTTCAACGCGCTGCTGAACAACGACGAGTTCCGCAAGCTCGACTTCTCCCATCTGCTGCTGTCGATCGGCGGCGGCATGGCGGTGCAGGAAGCGGTGGCGCGCAAATGGCTGCAGCTCACCGGCTGCCCGATCTGCGAGGGCTATGGGCTGTCGGAAACCTCGCCGTCGGCGATCTGCAACCCGACCGACACCGATGCGTTCTCCGGCACGATCGGCTTGCCGCTGCCTTCGACCGAAGTGGCGATCCTGGACGACGAAGGCAATCACTTGCCGGTCGGCGCGGTCGGCGAAATCGCGATCCGCGGGCCGCAGGTGATGGCCGGCTACTGGAACCGGCCCGAGGAAACCGCCAAGGTGATGACCGCCGACGGCTTCTTTCGCACCGGCGACATCGGCGTGATGGACGAGCGCGGCTACACGAAGATCGTCGACCGCAAGAAGGACATGATCCTGGTGTCGGGCTTCAACGTGTACCCGAACGAGATCGAAGGCGTGGTCGCGCTGCATCCGGGCGTGCTCGAATGCGCGGCGATCGGCGTGCCGGACGAGCACTCCGGCGAGGCGGTCAAGCTGTTCGTGGTCAAGAAGGATCCGTCGCTGACCGAGCGCGACCTGATGGAGTACTGCAAGGAACAGTTGACGGGCTACAAGCGGCCGAAGTACATCGAGTTCCGCGCCGATCTGCCGAAGAGCAACGTCGGCAAGATTTTGCGGCGCGAGCTGCGCGAACAACGCAAAGCGGCTTGATTTCCCTTCTCCCCGGGCGGGAGAGGGGCGGGGAGAAGGCAACGATGAGAAAGCACGAATCCAAGGGCGCAGGTCGTGGCGACCGCGGACCGGCACCGGCGCGCGATGCCTACAACGATCCTTACCAGCGCGTCGCGCGTCCGCCGCGCACGGAGGGCGCGCGCCACGTCACGGTCGCGCTCGACCCCGACGTGGCGCGCGTGTTCAGAGGCGACGCGGCCGTCAACAAGGCGCTGCGGCTCGTGATCCAGTTGATGGCGGTGGCCGCGCCGCGTCCGCATGCGCCGGCGGGTGGGCGCGACCGCGGGCAGCCGCCGCGGCGCGGCTACCAGGGCAGCGAACAGGCGCGCGGCTTCAAGCGCAAGCCGCGCTTCGACGAACAATGACGCTCGGTCCGATCGGCCAGATCGCGTTGCACGTTGCGGACGCCGATCGCGCCGAGCGTTTCTATCGCGATGCGCTCGGGTTGCGGCCGCTGTACCGTTTCGGCGAGTTGCTGTTCTTCGACTGCGACGGCGTGCGCCTGATGCTCGCCGGCGGCCATGCGCCGCGCCCGGCCGGTGATGCGTCGTTCTGCGTCTATCTGCGGGCCCGCGGCATCGAAGCCGCCACGGCGGCGCTCGCAGATCGCGGCGTCGTGTTCGAGCGCGCGCCGCACCTGGTGGCGAAGATGCCGGACCACGAGCTGTGGATGGCCTTCTTCCGCGATCCCGACAACAACCTGTGGGCGCTGATGGAAGAAAAGCGCGCCGGAGACAACGTCGGGGTCTGATGTGCAAACGCTGCATCGTCCGGACCCTGCGCGGCCCCGGAGCCGTTGACCACCGCGACGTTCATGGGCGTGCCCGCTGACGCGACGATCGACTGGCCGGTGCCGGCGCGGGTGTCGGCGCACAGGGCCGCACGATCCGCTGCCGTGCTACGGCGCCGGCTGCATGCGGTGGTGCTGGTCTTCGGTTGCGCCTGCACCGCAGCGTACGCGGCGGTCGATATCGAGGCGAGTATCGGGCGCATCGAACGGCTCGCCGAGCGCGAACCGCAGCGCGCCTCGCGCGAGCTGGAAGTGTTGACCGCGAGTGGCGCGCCGCTCGACACCGCAGCGCAGTTGCGGCTCGAAGTCGCGCGCGTCGAGATCACCGGCGCGCTCGACTCGACGCCGGCGACGTTGGCGGCGATCGACCGCC
>DATLZG010000404.1:0-2855 GCA_035574095.1 Burkholderiaceae bacterium
GCCGAGCGGCAGGCGTGGATGGCGGATCTCGCCGACGCCGGCGTGTTCGGTGCGCGCGGCGCGCCGGGATTCGCACGCAGCGCCGATTGGCGCACGGAAGCCGACCGCCTTCTGGCCGCTTTGAAGAAGGATCAGCGTCGATGAACCGACCGACGAGCGGGCCGTTCGAGAAAACCCCGGGCTGGCTCGACTGGTACGACGGCCCGAGCAAACCGCGCTTCCGGCTGCCGCCCGGGGCGGTGGACGCACATTGCCACGTCTTCGGGCCGGGGGCGCAATTTCCGTACGCGCCGGAGCGCAAGTACACGCCGTGCGACGCCAGCAAAGAGGACCTCTTCGCGCTGCGCGACCACCTGGGCTTCACGCGCAACGTGATCGTGCAGGCGACCTGCCACGGCGCCGACAACCGCGCGCTGGTCGATGCCTGCCTGGCCTCGGGCGGAAGAGCGCGCGGCGTGGCCACCGTGCGGCGCGACGTCAGCGACGCGGAGCTCGAGCGCCTGCACGAGGCTGGCGTGCGCGGCGTACGTTTCAACTTCCTCAAACGGCTGGTCGATTTCACGCCGAAGGACGAATTGCTGGAGATCGCGCAGCGCATCTCGCCGCTCGGCTGGCACGTGGTCGTTTACTTCGAGGCGCAGGATCTGCCCGAGCTGTGGGATTTCTTCACCGCGCTGCCGACGACGGTGGTGGTCGATCACATGGGACGGCCGGACGTGAGAAAGCCGGTGGACGGCCCCGAGTTCGGCTTGTTCATGCGGCTGCTCGCCGAGCATCCGAACATCTGGAGCAAAGTGAGCTGCCCGGAGCGTCTGTCGGTGTCCGGTCCTCCGGCGCTGCCCGGACGTTGCGGGCCGGATAACCCGCCCTACGCCGACGTGATCCCGTTCGCGCGCCGGGTGGTGGAGCGGTTTCCGGACCGGGTGCTGTGGGGCACCGACTGGCCCCACCCGAACCTGAAGGACCACATGCCGGACGACGGGCTGCTGGTGGACTTCATCCCGCACATCGCGCCCGGCGCGGAGCTGCAGCGCAAGCTGCTGGTCGAAAATCCGATGCGGCTGTATTGGCCGGAAGAGGCGGCTTAGGAGAAGCGGGCATGGCGCTGGACAAACCCTACAAAGACATCCCGGGTACGGTGATCTTCGACGCCGAGCAGGCGCGCAAGGGCTATTGGCTGAACCAGTTCTGCATGAGCCTGATGAAGCCGGAGAACCGCGCGCGCTTCCGTGCGAACGAGCGCGCCTATCTGGACGAATGGCCGATGAGCGAAGAGCAGAAGCAGGCCATCCTCGACCGCGACTTCAACCGCGCGATACAGCTCGGCGGCAACATCTACTTTCTCGCCAAGCTCGGCTTCACCGACGAGCGCAACTTCCAGCAAATGGCCGGCTCGATGACCGGCATGACCGAAGCCGAGTACCGCGACATGATGCTGCGCGGCGGCCGCTCGATCGAGGGCAATCGCCGCCTGGGCGAAGACGGCGATGCGCAGCCGCAGCACCAGCCGCAGGGCTCGGGCCGCGGCACCTACTGGCCCGAAGGACATCCGCGCAACCGCGCGCGCTCAGCCTAGGAAACGTTCGATGGCCCGCATCACCGCATCCGTCTATACCTCGCACGTGCCGGCGATCGGCGCGGCGATCGATCAGGGCAAGACGCAGGAGCCGTACTGGCGGCCTCTGTTCGCCGGCTACGAGAAATCGCGCCGCTGGATGGAAGAAAACCGCCCGGACGTCGTGTTCCTCGTCTACAACGACCACGCCACCGCCTTCAGCCTCGAGCTGGTGCCGACCTTCGCGATCGGCACCGGCGAGCGGTTCCCGATCGCCGACGAGGGCTGGGGACCGCGGCCGGTGCCGGAAGTCGTCGGCCATCCGGAGTTGGCCAGTCACATCGCGCAGTCGGTGATCCAGCAGGACTTCGATCTGACCATCGTCAACAAGATGGAGGTCGATCACGGCCTGACGGTGCCGCTGTCGCTGCTGTTCGGGCAGCCCGAGCGCTGGCCGGTGCGCGTGATCCCGTTTCCGGTCAACGTCGTGCTGTACCCGGTGCCGTCGGGGCGCCGTTGCTTCCTGCTCGGGCAGGCGATCCGGCGCGCGATCGA
The DNA here is from genome assembly GCA_035574095.1 of Burkholderiaceae bacterium. Classification (GTDB taxonomy): domain Bacteria; phylum Pseudomonadota; class Gammaproteobacteria; order Burkholderiales; family Burkholderiaceae_F; genus JAKANT01. The sequence goes on from DATLZG010000404.1 coordinate 2,111, forward strand.
GTCGTACGACGAACCGCTGAAGGTCCAGATCTGGGGCACCGGCGGCATGAGCCATCAGTTGCAGGGGCCGCGCGCCGGGCTGATCAACCGTGAATGGGACACGCGCTTCTTGGACCGGTTGATCGCCGAGCCGGACAAACTGGCCGAGGTGCCGCACATCGAATACGTGCGCGAGGCCGGTAGCGAAGGCATCGAACTGGTGATGTGGCTGATCGCGCGCGGCGCGATGAGCGATGTCGCCGGCGGTCCGCCGCCGCGCGTCGTGCACCGCTTCTATCACGTGCCGGCCTCGAATACGGCCGTCGGACATCTGATTCTGGAGAACGCAACATGACGAGCACCCTCCGCGTGGCGCTGGCCGGCGCCGGCGCCTTCGGCGTCAAGCACCTGGAGGCGATGCAGAACATCGCCGGCATCGAAGTCGTGTCGATCGTCGGGCGCGAGCTCGACAAGACGCGCGAAGTGGCGCAACGCTTCCGCATCGGCCATGTGACGACGAATCTGGACGAGACCTTGGCACGCAAGGATGTGGACGCGGTGATCCTCGCCACGCCGACGCAACTGCACGCGCAGCAGGCGCTCGCCTGCCTACGCGCCGGCAAGCACGTGCAGGTGGAGATTCCGCTGTGCGACCGCTTGGCCGACGGCGAGGCGGTGGTCGAGCTGCAGAGGAAGGCCGGGCTGGTGGCGATGTGCGGCACCTCGGCCAGTTTGTCCGGCTCGGCGATCAACCGGTCCAAGAAGC
>DATLZG010000405.1:0-3427 GCA_035574095.1 Burkholderiaceae bacterium
CGACCGCGCGGCCACCGCGAGCGCGCCCTGGCGCCAGCCCGCGCGCTGAACCGCCGCCTCAGCCGTGCGCTCTAGCCGACGGCTGTGCGCCAGCGCCCGCCTTCTTCCCGCGCCCGCCCTTCGGCGGCGAGCTTCAGCAGGTGCGCGGTGAGCGAGCGGCGCGCCACCGGCAGCAGCGGCGCCGGCGTTTCGGCGTAGACCTCGGCCAGCAGTTCATCGACGCTGGCCCCCGGACGCCCGGCGAGCGCCCGCAGTACGCGCGCCTCGCGCGCCGCGCGGTGCGCGATCAGCCGTTCGATCGCCTCGTGCGGTCGCGCGATCAGGAAGCCGTGCCCCGGCGCCAGCCACTCGAGGTCTTCCGCCAGCAGCGCGCGCAGCGAAGCGAGGTACGCGGCCATGTCGCCGTCCGGCGGATTGATGACCACCGTGGAGCCCTGCATCACGTGATCGCCGGTGAAGAGCGTCTTCTCTTCCTCCAGCAGGTAGCAGAGGTGATTGGAGGCGTGCCCCGGCGTGTGGATCACACGCAGCGTGGTGTGCGCGCCCAAGACGATGCGTTCGCCATCGCGCAGCGTCACGTCCGGCGCGAAGCCCGCGTCCTGCCACTGCGTGTGCAGCGGCCGCATGCCGGCCAGCTGCGCGCCGGTGCGCGCCTTCAGTTCCCGCGCCAGCGGCGAATGGTCTTTGTGGGTATGGGTGACGAAAATGCGGGAAATCGGCCCCGGCGCGCCGGCGAGGATCGCGGCCAGATGATCGGCGTCGTCGGGCCCCGGGTCGATCACCGCCCACGTCCGGCCCTGAGGATCGCCGACGAAATAGGTGTTGGTGCCGGGACCGGTCATCAGGTTGCCGTTCGGTGCAGTGACGCGGTACACGCGCGGCGACAGCCGTACGAGTCGCCCGGGCACGAGTTCGCAGCACGCGATGCCCTGCCCGTCCGGATCGAGGCGGCCGATCTCCGCATACGCCGGATGCTCCGGCATCACCGGCTGGGGGCCTCCGGCGCCCACGCCGATGCGCGGTTCGATCAGCGCGATGTCGCGCAACGCCTGCGCGTGCTCGAAACAGGCGCGCGCGCTCGGAAAATCGGCCAGCGCCGCCAGCGTGTGCTGGGTCGCGTTCGGCAGCCGGGCATCGAGCGCGCCGGCCAGCGCGTCGCGCGGCCGGATCCAGCGGTGTTCGAGCGTCTCCACGCGGTCGATCGATACGCTTTGGCCGCTCGGCAATACGGCGACGAAAAAGCGCGTGTCGAAGCGCTTCGGCAAGCCGCGCGGCGTCAGCCAATGGCTGTGATAGGCGAGCCGGTCGGCGGCGAGGTAGATGCGGTGCGCTTCGCAAAAGGCGCGCAGCGTGGACTCGCCGCGCCTTATCGCCGCGCGCGCGCGCTCCAGCTCTTCCGGCCCGACGTCGATGGCGACGGCGTTGCCGGCCGCGTCGCAGGCGAACAAGATGCCGGCTTCCTCGAAGCATTCGCGGATCGCCGCCACGTAGTAGTCGAGCCCGCCCGCCGGCAGCCGCAGCCGCACGCTGGCGGCGGCATCGTCCAGCCCCACGCAGCGGTCGTGCAAGTCGCGGTCGCCGGCATCCAGGGTGCCGCCGGGAAAGACGTAGGCGCCGCTGGAGCGGTCTCCGCTGCGCTCGGCGCGCTTCAGCAGCAGCACCTCCATGCCGTCGGCGCCGTCGCGCGCGACGATCACGGTGGCCGCGGGCCGTGGCGTGGCGACCGTCGGCTGCGCGCGCGTGTCACCGGCTGGACGTTGCATCGAATTAGACTCTGCCGCGAGTGGGTGCAATGCGAACGCAAGCATAAGGGCTACAGCGCGGCGACAGGCTGCGCGCCGCGCCGGTGCGATCGATGAAAGAAGAGAAGAACGAACCCGGCTCCGCGCGCGGCGGCGTGTTGGGCAATCTGCTCGGCTGGGTCGGGCGGGCGCGCCGCAAAGACCTGGGCGTTTTGGCGCGCGCGTTGTTGTCGGAGCGCGGCGAAGCCTCCGGTGTCGCGCTGGCGACCGAGTTGCTGACCGCCTATGAGGCGCTGGACGAAGCGCAGCGCGTCGGCTTTCTGACAACGCTGGCGCAGCAGTTCGGCGCCGACCGCGAGCGGCTGCGGCGCGCGCTGGACCGGTACCTCGCCGAGCCGACGCCGCGCAACGAAGTGGCCTTGCACGCGGCGGCCGAGCCGCGCCGGCAGGAGCTGGTGCGGCGGCTGAACCTCGCGCCCGGCGGCACCGGGCGGCTGCTGGCGATGCGCGCCGATCTGTTGCGCGCGCTGGAGCACGACGCCGAGCTGGCGATCGTCGACGCCGACTTCAGGCATCTGTTTTCTTCCTGGTTCAACCCGGGCTTCCTGGTGCTGAAGCGCATCGACTGGAACACGCCGGCCCTGATCCTGGAAAAGATCATCCGCTACGAAGCGGTGCACGAGATTTCGAGCTGGGACGACCTGCGCCGCCGCATCGATCCCGAGGACCGTCGCTGCTTCGCGTTTTTCCATCCGGTGCTGCCCGGCGAGCCGCTGATCTTCGTCGAGGCGGCGCTGACCGATGGCATGCCGGCGGCGATCGCACCGCTGCTGGCGGTCGAACGCGACGCCGTCGCCGCGCACAAGGCGACCACGGCCGTGTTTTATTCGATCTCCAACTGCCAGGTCGGCTTGCGCGGCGTGCCGCTCGGCAACTTTTTGATCAAACGCGTGGTCGAGGAGCTGAAGCGCGACCTGCCGAATCTGCGCCAATTCGTCACGCTGTCGCCGGTGCCCGACTTCATGGCCTGGCTGCGGCGCCGGCACCAGCAAGACGAGGCCGCCGCGCTGCGCACCGAAGACCTCGCCGCGCTGCAGTCCGACGGCTGGCACCGCGATGCGGCGTTGGCGCGCCGACTGCGGCCGCTGCTGACCGCCGCCATCGCCGAGTATTTCCTGCGCGCGCGCGACACCGGCGGCCGCGTGCTCGATCCGGTCGCGCGCTTTCATCTGAACAACGGCGCGCGCCTGGAGCGGATCAACTGGCTGGCCGACCTCTCGCCCAAGGGTCTCGCGCAGTCGGCCGGCTTCATGGTCAACTATCTGTACGACTTGCGGCAGATCGAAGAAAACCACGAGCGTTTCGTGAAAGCCGGGGAAGTCGTGGCCTCGCGCGCGGTGCAAAGGCTGCTGCCGCCCGAGCCGACGAAGCACAACGCCTGAGGCGTTCCTACTGCGAGCCGCCCGCGTCCCACAGGGCCCGCATGACGCGCTCGTAGCGCTGCGCGATCGCCGGCGCGGCGGGGTGGGCCCCCGCGCGTATCACCCAGCGGCCCGCGACCATCACGTCGCGCCAAGGCTGCGCGGGGCTCGAAAACACCAGCGCGTCAAGCAGGCGATCAGGCGGCACGCCGGCCAGAGCGTCGTCCGCAGCATCGATGACCAAGGCATCGGCGCGCGCCCCCG